>JAGWUK010000263.1 GCA_028868455.1 Burkholderiales bacterium
TTCAGAGTTTTCTGAACGCGCCGTTTTTCATGCCGGCCAAAGAATTCAGCTTCGATTCTTATCGTTTTATTTTTGATGACCCGGATTTCCGTCAGGCCTTTTCGAATGGCCTGATACTTGCCTCCGGACTGGCCGCCATTGCCGTGCCTTTGGGCGGTTTGCTGGCCTTCCTGATGATACGCACCGATTTGCCGGGGCGTCAATGGATAGAACCTTTGTTGCTGGTGCCCATTTTCGTTTCACCAATGGTGATGGGGTTTGGCTACGTGGTATCGATGGGGCCAGTCGGGTTTTATACGCTGTGGGTGAAGCAACTGACCGGCGTCGAACCGTGGAATATCTATTCCTTTTTCAGCATCGTCCTGATCGCTGGCCTGACTCATGTGCCGCATGTGTATCTGTATTCATCTGCCGCCCTGAAAAGTCTGGGCTCGGATGTGGAAGAAGCAGCGCGCGTCAGCGGTGCCTCGCCATTTCAGGTGGCAATGCATGTGTCGCTGCCGATGATCATGCCGGCGCTGGCGTTTGCTGCCGTACTGGTGTTTTTTCTCGGCTTTGAAGTATTCGGTCTGGTGCTGGTGCTCGGCGATCCGGAAGGGCATCTGGTTCTGGCAACCTATTTGTACAAGCTGACCAATAAATTGGGCACACCGTCATATCACCTGATGGCTGCGGCCGCAGTCTGTCTGGTGGCCGTCACAATGCCGCTGGTCATGGTGCAGCGCTGGATGCTGAAGTCAGCCAATAAATATGTCTCGATCAAAGGTAAAGGCGCGCGTCAGAAACCGCTGCCTTTGGGTAAATGGAAATGGCTGGCCTTTGCAGTGCTGGCGGCATGGCTGATCTTCACCATTGTTTTGCCCTTGTCCGGCATCGTCTTGCGTGCCTTTGTTTCCTACTGGGGCGAAGGTGTGCATCTGGCAGACGTGCTGACGCTGCAACACTTCACAGATATTCTGGAACAACCATCGCTGATGCGCGGCATTTTAAATACGGTGCTGATCGGCGTGATCGGCGGTGCTTTGGCCGTGATTTGCTACGCAGCCATTGCGCTGGCAATGCACCGCAAACCGGATGGCATCACGCGCCTGCTGGATTACAGCGTGCTGGTGCCGCGTGCGATTCCTGGTTTGCTGGCGGGCTTGTCATTTCTGTGGGTATTCCTGTTCGTGCCAAGCTGGTTGCAAGGTCTTTTGCAGCATGTCGATCATCCGGCTGCCGTCTGGCTGGTGGACAAGCTGATACCGCAACTGCGGGCCCTGCGCTCGACCATTTTTTCCGTATGGATTGCGTATTCGGTAGTCTGGCTGGCATATGGCTTACGTCTGATTTCTACCGCATTGCTGCAAGTCGGTCCTGAACTGGAAGAAGCAGCCCGTGCCGTCGGCGCCAGCCGTGGTCAGGTCACGCGTGATGTGACGCTGCCGCTGGTCAAGTTCGGTTTGCTTGGTGCCTGGCTGATGGTGTTTCTGATTTTCGAACGCGAATATTCGACCGGCGTGTATCTGCTGTCGCCCGGCACCGAAGTCATCGGCGCGCTGATCGTTTCCTTGTGGGCTGGCGGCTCGGTTGATCTGGTTGCCGCCCTGTCATTTATCAATATTACTCTGGTCGCCATCGGCCTCGGTCTGGCCCTGCGCTTCGGCGTCAAGCTGAGCCACTGAGCATTGCCGACTATCCCTAATACAGTGAGAACACTATGTCTGAATTAAGCGTCAAAGATCTGACCCTGGAATACGGTTCCGGCGCCAGCGCCAATCCGATTCTGAAAGGCGTATCGATGGAATTGCAGCGCGGCGAAGTGGTCGCCTTGCTCGGCCCTTCCGGCAGTGGCAAGACCACCTTGCTGCGCGCTGTGGCCGGGCTGGAATCGCCCAAAACCGGCACCATCCAGCTCGGCGAACGCGCCATGTTTGATGGCGCGCGCAATCTGGAAATACCCGCCGAGCACCGCAATCTCGGGCTGGTTTTTCAATCGTATGCGTTGTGGCCGCATAAAACGGTTTTTGACAATGTCGCCTATGGGCTGAAACTGCGCAAGATGCCGTCAAGCGACATCGCCGCAAAGGTCAAGTCGGTTTTGGATCAACTTGGTCTGGGGCATCTGGGCGAACGTTTTCCCCATCAATTGTCAGGCGGACAGCAACAACGTGTCGCGATTGCGCGGGCGCTGGTGTACAACCCGCCGGTAATCCTGCTGGATGAACCCTTGTCGAATCTGGACGCCAAGTTGCGTGAAGAAGCGCGCGCATTTTTGCGCGAACTGATTATCCGGCTGAATTTGTCGGCCTTGATGGTGACGCACGATCAGGGCGAGGCGATGGCAATTTCTGATCGCATCTTGTTGCTCAATAACGGTGTCATCGAACAACAGGGCACGCCGCAAAGCATGTATGAAACGCCGCAGACCTTGTTCACCGCAGAGTTCATGGGCAGCAATAACAAATTGCGCGGCAAAATTGTACAGCGTGATGGCGAATTCGCCACCATCGATGTCAACGGCAGTTTGTTGAAAGCGAGCCTGCGTGGCAAGTCGGTTGGCGCAGAAGCGACGGCCATCATCCGTCTGGAGAAAGTCCGCATCGTCAGCGAGCAGGTTGACAATGCGATCCGCCTGCCACTGACCACCTGCATGTATCTGGGCGATCGCTGGGAATGCCTGTTTGGCCATGCCGAGGATGGCATACGCGCCTATTCGCCTTTCCGTCTGGATGCCGGAGAATACTGGTTGCAATTGGACGCCGACAAATTATGGTTGTATTGAAAGCATCTTTGTTGCTTTCACGTCCAGGACAAAGCCAGGAACCTGACATTTCCCGGCTTTGTCCCGGCATTTATGTGAACAATCTTGAAAACCCGGTCTACAAAATTTAACCATTGACGGATAATTGCCTGAGTCACTTCACGGTTATTGTTCATGTCAAAGTTATTGCATCCAGATATATTTAAACCTTTGCGCACCAACAGCATGGCGAGCCGTGTCGCCCTGACCATGCTGGTCTATCTTATTGCCGGTCATATCGGGCTGGCGATTCCGTATATCAATCCAAATGTCAGCCTGATCTGGATGCCAACCGGCATTGCGATTGCCAGTTTGCTGCGCTATGGAAAAATCATGCTGCCAGCGATTTATCTGGCGGCGGCAGGATTAGAATATTCAGCAGGCTTCACGCTGCCGGTTGCCTTGTCGCTGGCATTTGGCAGCTCTCTTGGGCCGTTTTTCAGCACATGGATATTGCGCCGCCGGCACTTTCGTATGGATTTTTCACGTCGCCGCGACGTCATTGCGTTTTGTCTGGCAACCGTGTTGGGAATGTGCATTTCCGCTACCGGCGGCACCCTCACACTGTTAGCGGCAGGCCTGTCAACGAAAGTGTTGCCTGTCTGGATCACCTGGTGGGCAGGCGATACGGTCGGCGCTTTGCTGGCGGGGCCTTTGTTGCTGACTGCCACGCGTCGTACCTTGCCTTTGCTGATCGAGAGGCGTAACGAAATCACCGGATTTTTATTGATTTGCGCCGCTGTCAACTGGCTGATCTTTCTCTCGCCATACAGCCATTTGCATCTGACTTTTATTAATGTCGGCATCATGATCTGGGCCGCCATGCGGTTCGGTATTTCGGTTGCTTCGCTGGCGACCTTGTCCGCGTCGCTGTTTGCTGCATGGGCAACCTCGCATGGACATGGTCCGTTTGCCGAAAACGGCGAAGCCAACTTGCTGATTTTGTGGGCTTACATGTCTACCCTGGTGATGATTACCATGATCATTACTGCCTTGCAGACGGAGAGCATCGATGCGGCCAACAAGATCAGCGAGGCATATCAGCGTATCAATAAAGTGGCGTCGCGCTTGCCCGGTCTGGTCATGCAATACCGTATCCGGCGCGATCATTCTGCCTGTATCCCCTACGCCACCGATGCGATATGGCAGATGTTTGAAGTCACGCAGGACGACGTCAGGGAAGATGCCCTGCATTTGTTCCGCCGCATAGATCCGCGCGATATTGAGGCTGGCACCGCGTCGATACGACTCGCCATGCGCAACCTGTCAGCCTGGCAAAGCGAATTCCGCATGCATAGGCGCGACGGCAGTATGCGCTGGTTATTCATCGACGGTTTGCCAGAACAAGAGCCGGATGGTTCCATGTTGTGGCATTGTTTTGTCACCGACATCACGGAGCGTAAGCAGGCGGAACAAGATTTGCAAATCGCGGCCTGTACATTTGAATCGCAGGAAGGCATGTTTGTCACCGATGCGCACTGGCATATCCTGCGATTGAATCAGGCCTTTACCCGCATCTCCGGCTACACGTTGGAAGAGCTGGCAGGAAAACGTCCGCCCATTCATAAATCACGCCAGCAAGACCGCGCTTTTTATGAGCACATTGCCAGTTCCATGCGCGAGAAAAAATACTGGCATGGCGAAATGTGGAATCAACGCAAGAACGGCGAGGTCTATCCGCAGATGATTACGCTGACTGCGATTACGGATAAGCGCGGCGAAGTCAGCAATTACATAGGTTCGTTCACTGATATCAGTCGCAATAAGGGCTATGAAGCAGAAATCCGCAATCTCGCGTTCTATGACTCGCTGACGCAATTGCCGAACCGCCGCCTGCTGATGGATCGCTTGCAGCATCTGATTTCCATCAGCAATCGCAACAGCAGCCACAGCGCCATCCTGTTTATCGATCTCGACAATTTCAAGACGCTCAACGACACGCGGGGGCACGATGCCGGCGACTTATTGCTGATAGAAACCGCCAGCCGTTTGCAAACCTGCGTCAGAGAAAGCGATACCGTGGCACGACTAGGCGGTGATGAATTTGTCGTGGTGCTGGAAGAATTAAACAGTAATCGGGATGATGCCCTGCGACAGACGGATCGTATCGCCGAAAAAATCCGCCAGACACTGAGCGAACCATATCAGTTCGCCGACTTTGAACATCACGGCTCCAGCAGCATTGGCGTTTGCCTGTTCCAGGGCGGTGATGTGACGGTCAAGGATTTGTTCAAGCGCGCCGACACCGCCATGTATGAGGCCAAGACATCGGGTCGCAATGCTGTGCGTTTTTTTGATCCCGCCATGCAGGCGGTGCTGGTGGTCAGGATGTTGCTGGAATCGAATCTGCGCGTGGCTTTGTCGAATAACCAGTTCCAGCTTTACTATCAGGTACAGGTCAATTCCGATGGCAAGCTGATCGGCGCCGAAGCGCCGCTGCGCTGGGAACACCCGGACCGGGGCTTTATTTCGCCGGCAGAATTTATTCCGCTGGCGGAAGAAACCGGCCTGATTATTCCTATCGGATTATGGGTAC
>JAGWUK010000264.1 GCA_028868455.1 Burkholderiales bacterium
AAGCCACAGCCAGCGTACAAAGGCGAGCATGTCCAAATCCAAAACCGTCGCCAACAGCGTGCCGCAATTCTGGCGCGATAGCCGCCTGCCATGTATTGAGACGCGCTATCTGGCTGATGGCCGTCAGGCCAGTTATGGCAAGCATGCGCACCAGACTTTCAGCATCGGTGCGGTGATGGCAGGCGAAAGCAGTTTTGTCATCGACGATGTCTGCCATCATGTGGCGGCGGGCAGTGTGGTGACATCCATCCCGGCCAGGTGCATGCCTGCAATCCCATTGCTGGTCAATCCTGGTCGTATTGCATGTTATATGTGGATGCGGACTGGCTGGATGCTTTGCAACGTGAGTTGACGCACGATGCATCTGCCGAATTGTTGCAATTTACTGTGCAAGTTTCGCTCGTTCCTGGTTTGTATCTGGGCTGACTGGCGTTGCATGCCTGTCTTGACGATGCTGGTAACGACTTGCTGAAAAAACAGGAAGCGGCCTTACAGTATTTTTCCGCGCTGCATACGCAATTGCATGCAGTCAATGCAAGCCTGTCGGTGGAAAATCACAAATTGCAACGCGCTGCCGAATTCATCCATACCCATTGCACTCAAGATCTGCGTCTGGAGGCGATTGCGGCCTGCGCGGGTTTGTCGGCTTCGTATCTGTTTCGCGCATTTAAAAACGTCTACGGCCTGAGCCCGCATGCTTATCTGATCAATCGCCGCATTCAGTATGCGCAGACATTACTGAAACGCGGCGCTGCCATTGCCGATGCGGCGCAATGCCGTACCCGCATATGCCCAGGCGGCAATCGCTCCATAGCAGATGAAAAAATAAATCAAGGCGAATTGCCAGATTAATGCGCTCTCACTATCGATATAAAACCATCCATCTGCTGCAACAGCGGCAGCAGTGAAGCGGCGATATCCAGACAATCCTGCTTCAGGCTGCTGTGTGGTATCACTTCAAAAATAACGGCGATCATAGTGGGTTCCTGTTGGTGTTTTGTGAGGTGTCGGACGTTTTTTTCTTCCTTGCTAAGCCTGCGTGAATTGCGGGATGCGTCCGTTCAGCGAAGGGCGGTAATGCCATTGCAGCGCCGTGTGCAGTAAAGACGGATGCGCATGCAGCAAGCCCGGCAAGGCTGCGGCAGCGATGCCCAGCGCCAGCGTTTGCCCGGGGCACGCGTGGCGCCCGTGGCCGAAGCTGTACAACCGGCGTTGCGAGCGCTGCATGGCGAAGTTGGCCGGATCCGGATTCGCAAGCGGATCGCGATTGGCGGCCGCCAGCAACAACAGAACGGCATCGCCGCGCCGCAGCTGGACGCCGGCAATCACGCAATCTTGTTCAACGAAGCGCCGTGTATTCTGCACCGGAGAATCGATGCGGCAGACTTCTTCCACCAGGCTGAGCCAGGCTGCGCCGGGGGCTTCCGTTGCCAGATACGCCTGCAGTTCCGGGCGCTGATGCAGTAGCACCAGCGCGTTGCCGATCAGGCCAGCGCTGGCTTCGTAGGTTTGCGACAGCAAGCCGATCAGATTGCACAGCAAGGCTTTGCAATGATCCCAGCCGGCGCTTTGCGCTTCGCGCTGAACTCGCGTGATGAAATCCGCATCTGCGTCTGGCGGTCTGACATGTTGCCGTACCAGATCGCCGAAACGCTGCAACAATTTTTCTGCCGCGACACTCGCGTCCTGCAATTGCGCGGCATTGCTGAGCGGCGATAAACATTGCACAAAATCCTTGATCCAGTGGTGCAGCGCAGGCAATTCGTCGGCAGAAAATCCCAGCATATCGCCGACCACATACACCGGCAGCGCGTGCGTCCAATGTGTCAGCGCGGCGCCGTCGAATGGCCTTGTCGCGGTGGCCAACTGGTCGGCAAAACAGGCAGTGCGCTGAGCGATACGTGTCATGTCCAGCGAGCGCAAGGTCGTTTGCAGGACGCGCTTTGGTATCGCATGTGCGTCGCCCTCGTTCATGCGTATCAACTGGTCAAAGATTTGTGCAGCGCTGCTGCCGGCGATGGCAGCCGGAATTTTTTCTGCTTGCGGGCGCACCGCACACAACGGTGATGCCAGCACCGCTTCAACGGCGGCAGCGCGGCTGGCAACCCACAGTTTTAAATCCGGAAACCAGCGCAGCGCATCGCCTTCCTGCAGTTGCGCGTAATACGCATACGGCTGCGGATGGCAGGCGGCAGACAAAGGATGGAGGAGGGGAAGTGTCGTCATCAAGATCACCCGTAATAAAGAAAGTGGTGGCAGAATAGCGCTTGTTTGCACACTACACTTCGCTCACGGTCAAACTATGAATGCAGATTACGCCGATACCCAATTAGCCCGGCTGGCGGGCGCGATAGCCGAGCCAGCGCGGGCGCGCATGCTGTGTTGCCTGATGGATGGCCATGCCCGCACCGCGACCGAGCTGGCAGCGGTGGCCGAAGTTGGCGCACCGACGGCCAGCGCGCATCTGGCGAAGCTGAAGGAACAAAGGTTGGTCAGCATGGTAGCGCAGGGCAAGCATCGCTACTATCAACTCGCCAGCGCCGAAGTCGCCGCCGCGGTCGAATCGCTGCTCCTGGTCGCAGGCCTGCCGCGCCCGCGCTTTACGCCAAACACGCCGGATCGCCTGCGCAAGGCGCGCACTTGCTACGATCACATGGCCGGCGAAATCGCTGTTGAGCTGCATGATGTACTGATGCAGCAGGGCTGGCTGGTGGCGACGGCCGACGAGAGCAACAGCTATGAACTCAGCGCCAGCGGTGTCGTCGCGCTGGAAAAGCTGGGCGTGGATGTGGCCGCCGCACGCAAAAGCCGGCGCCGCTTCGCCTGTGCCTGCCTGGACTGGAGCGAGCGTCAGCCGCATGTCGGCGGCGCGCTGGGCGCCGCCATGCTGGCGCTGATGTTGCGACGATCCTGGGTAGAGCGCGATCTGGATAGTCGCGCCTTGAGCCTGACACGCGAAGGACAAAAACAATTTAAGCATCAGTTCGGTCTGACGCTCTGAGTCTTGCGCCAGCACGCAGACGTAACGCCCCACCTGATGATGGCGGTGTACTGCGATGGGGGAGTATAGGCAAAAATCGGCCAATTGCGCAGGAGATATCTGTGCTTTTAAAAATACTCTCCCTCAGTATTGATATTGATGACGAATCAGCACGCTCGCCGGCGCGAAGCTTGCCGCAATGATGCGCGCCACGCTCCATGTTGCTGCTCACCCATCTCAAGTCCAAAACCGGCAGACACTGGCAAGTCGTGCCGGGCCGACATATTGAAAAATACGCCGTCCGGCAAAGCGTATGCGTGGCCAGCTATGGTAAGGTAAGCCCATCGTGTTGTTAACCCGGACAAACGCTGGTGCTGCCAAGCAGGCGCAGCCTTGTCGGCGCGTTACGGCACTTGCTTTGTGACTCTCTACACCCAATTCCCATGTGCCAACTGTTAGGAATGAATTGCAATACCCCGACCGACATCGTGTTTAGCTTCACGGGTTTTGCCACGCGCGGCGGTTTGACGGATGAACACAAAGACGGCTGGGGCATCGCTTTTTTTGAAGGCAATGGTGTGCGGCATTTTGTCGATTATCAGGCTGCCGTCGAGTCGCCCGTTGCCGAGCTGATCAAACGTTTTCCGATCAAATCCAAAAACGTCATTGCGCATATCCGCAAGGCGACGCAAGGTCAGGTAACGCTGGAAAATTGCCATCCGTTTGTGCGCGAATGCTGGGGGCGATATTGGGTGTTTGCACACAATGGCGACCTGAAAAATTTCGCGCCGCAACTTGATGGCGCATTTCGTCCGGTCGGCAATACCGATAGCGAACTGGCATTTTGTTATCTGCTGCAGCAAATGCGCCGCCGTTTTGGCGAGCACTTGCCAGCGATTGATGCGCTCAGCCAATTCATGCGCGAGATCACGACGGAGATCGCGCAGTACGGCACTTTTAATATGCTCATGTCGAATGGCGAAGCGTTGTTTTCGCATTGCTCGACCAAGCTGTTTTATCTGGTCCGCCAGCATCCTTTCACGACGGCCGCACTGGCCGATGAAGAAGTCGCGGTGGATTTTTCTGAAGTCACCACACCCAAAGACAAAGTCGCCGTCATCGTCACCGAACCGCTCACCAAAAACGAAAACTGGACCCAGTTTGCCGCCGGTGAAATGATCGTCTTTGTCGATGGCGATGTGCTGCCAGTCTGAGTAAAAAATGAATCAAAAACTAGCCGATCAACTCGACACCAATCTGCTGCGCGTGCTGCACACCTTGCTGACCGAACGCAGCGTGACGCGCACCGCAATGAAGCTGGGGCAATCGCAGCCGGCCATCAGCAATATGCTCAAACGCCTGCGCGATATCACCGGTGACGCCATCCTGGTGCGCGGCAAAAACGGCATGACGCCGACCGAACGCGGCCAATCCCTGTTGCTGCTGGCCAGACAGGGATTGAGCGTGATGGAAAGCATCGCCAGCCCGCCGCCAGCGTTCGTTCCGGCCACTACCGAGCGCACCTTTCACCTCGGCGCACCGGATTATCTGAGCGCCTTGCTGATACCGTTGATCATGGAAAAAGTCCGCGAACAGGCGCCGCATGCCGGTCTGGTGATTCACTCGCTGAATGCCGGATTTGATTACGCCACCGCGCTCGAAACCGGCGAACTCGATTGCGTCATCGGCAACTGGCCAGACCTGCCGCCGCATCTGCATCTGGCACAATTATTCGAAGACGAAGTGGTGTGTATGGTCAACCGCAAACACCCGGTCGTCAGCAAGGGTTTGTCGATCAAGTATTATCTGGAGATGGCGCATCTGGCGCCGACGCCGTACATGATGGGACATCGCAGCATCATCGATACAGCGCTGGCCGAGCAAGGCTACAAGCGGCGCATACAGATGACGATCCCGTATTTCGGCATGGTGCCTTACGTGCTGTCGCGCACCGACCTGATCTTTACTACCAGCCGCAGTTTTGCCGTGCAATGCGCGACGGACTGGCCGATAGAAATTCTGCCGATGCCGATCAGCATGCCAAAGATGCAGTTCTTCATGCTGTGGCACGAGCGCGCCCACGCAGCCACCGAAGTCCAGTGGCTGCGCCGCATCGTGGCCGAATCGTCGGCCAAGGTGCTGGCTTGAAGTGAGTGGAACGTGGATGAGAAATGACGGTGGCAGTCACGGCTGCCACCGGGCAAGCCCGTGCAGCGCTTATTTGAGGATTTGCAGGTTTTTCAGACGTGCCAGATAGTCAGGGTGTTTCAGACGGCTATCGGACTTCGCTTTGGCCGACAGAAATTGCAGAAAGAAGTAAGCGAACACC
>JAGWUK010000265.1 GCA_028868455.1 Burkholderiales bacterium
TAGGGGCTGTTAACATTTAGAGAAATGTGTTTACATTCGGTATTTGAAGTATGAGATACCGAAATGAGTTCAGTACGTAAGATATTACGCGATGACCAGTGGCAGAAATTAGCACCCTTGTTGTCTGGTAAGGCGGGAGATAAAGGTCGGTCAGGGCAAGATAACCGGCTATTGATTGAAGCCGTTCTTTGGATAGTTCGCACCAGCTCGCCATGGCGGGATTTACCGGCAGAATTAGGCAATTGGCACACGACATACACGCGCTTCAAACGCTGGGGCGAAGCGGGGGTCTGGCAAAGAATCGTTGATGCTGTCAGCCATGACAGCGACATGGAGCTATTGATGATAGACAGTACGATTGTGCGTGCCCATCAACATTGAGCCGGTGCCCAAAAAAAGCAGGCCGGCAATCCATAGGCCGCTCGCGTGGAGGATTAAGCAGCAAGATTCATGTTGCAGTCGATGGATTGGGCAATCCTGTTCGCTGGCTATTGACTGGTGGAGAGGTGCACGACAGTACGCAGGCTCAGGCGCTGATTAAAGGCATGCAAGCGCAGTCGGTGTTGGCTGACAAAGGCTATGACTCCAACGAGTTTGTGTCGTTTATCCAGGAGCAGCAGATGCGCGCTGTCATTCCGCCTAAGCGCAATCGAACCGAGCAACGTGAGTATGATAAGTCGTTGTATAAAGACCGAAATTTGGTCGAACGATTTTTTAGCCGTATCAAGCACTTTAGAAGAATCGCCACGCGATATGAAAAACTGGACAGAAATTTCCTGTCGTTTATCAATCTCGTGTTCGCTTATATTTGGTTGGCTTAAATGTTAACAGCCCCTAGTTATGCGGCATTGTTTTAAACCCTTGAAACGCGACTTGAAGCATGCAAGTCACGATACTTTCATTATCCATTTTGCTAAACTTCTGCAAATATTCAACAGCTGGGTCGCATGTTCTAGCGTAGTAACTATACAAAATAACGTCGCTAGGCAATGTATTATCCAGTTCTCCATTTTTTTGCGCTGCGAGCACGAGTTTTTCCAATTTTCCGTTAAGCATCAATACCTTAGTCACATACCGAATATTTCGTGTCAACATTTCGCGTACGTGAGCACTTGTCGATGGCAAAAATGGCAAACCACCATCTAATCTGACACGCAGCGCCCATTCCAATAGCGCCGATAACTTTTGCGATGGGCTAAGCTCAACATTCATTTGTGCCAGATAATCACTTGCACCATCAATCAGACGTATTAACGCCTCCCCAACCAACTCCTCCTTCGACTTGAAGTGTTTATATAGACTCGGTTTAGATATGCCAACTGCATTGGCAACATCGTCCATCGTCATTAAATCAAAGCCTTTTGATCCAAGAATAGCGGTTGCCGCGTCAAGGATTGCATCTTCGCGTAGCTGAAAAGCTTGTTTTTTGAAACTTATTTTTGGAAAAATACTCATCGGTAAATTTTAGATACTAATTAGTAGCATTTATGTTTTGTCGGTAGTAATATTAGCACACCGTGCATCTGCGCTAAAAATACTTAAGCCAATAAAGGTTGACGATTACATGAAAACTCAGGGTAGGCAACGTATTGCCGTTATTGGTGCCGGAATATCAGGTTTATCTAGTGCTTATTTTCTTGCAAGAAAACATGACGTGGTGCTATTTGAATCCGGATCGTATTTAGGTGGCCATACCAACACTGTTGACGTCACTCTTGAAAATATTAGCCACCCAGTTGATACCGGTTTTCTGGTTTTCAATGATGCAACTTATCCAAACCTGATTGCTTTGTTTGCAGAATTAGGGGTAGAGAATTATGCAACGGACATGTCGTTCGGTGTGTCATTCAATGATGGCGATTTGGAATGGGCGGGTAAAAATCTCAATACTGTCTTTGCGCAGCGTCGGAATATCGTCTCCCCAAAATTTTATTCCATGCTAAGAGATATATTGCGCTTTAACGCACGATCTCAGGAAAATTTAACTTTGACTGAGTCTTCGGGTGCGACGCTCAGTCAACTACTAATCGACGGTGGTTATAGCGTAATGTTCCGGGATGCCTATTTACTACCAATGGCGGCCGCAATTTGGTCTAGCTCACCGGCTGATATTTTGAAATTTCCCGCGTGTACATTTCTGCGATTCTGCTTAAATCACGGTCTTTTGCAAATTAATAACCGGCCACTGTGGCGAACCGTGCGTGGCGGCGGTCGCGAATATGTTCGCAAGATAGCCGCCACCTTGCCGGACTGCCGAGTTAACTGCGAAGTCAGACAAGTTCAACGAGAACCTAATAGCGTAATCATTTCTACCAGATTCGGTAGCGAGCAGTTTGATGCCGTGATTTTTGCGACACACGCGCCGCAAACTCTACAAATGCTAACAAGCACGACCGAAAATGAACGGGAAATCTTGTCGGCCATACGCTATCAACCCAATAGCGCAATATTGCATACAGATGACACTCAAATGCCAATTAGGCACAGCGTATGGTCATCATGGAACTATTTATCAGGCACAACAATAAGTGCGCAACGACCAGCATGCGTTAGCTATTGGCTAAATCAATTACAAGCACTGCCATTTAATACGCCGCTGTTTGTGACACTTAACCCTTATATCGAACCTGATCCACGCAAAATTCTGGCTAGGTTCGAGTATGAACATCCAGTATTCGACCAACCGGCTATCACAGCTCAAAAAAAGCTTCAGCAAATCCAGGGGAAAAATCGCACCTGGTTTGCCGGTGCATGGAATGGTTATGGTTTTCATGAAGATGGCTTGAAATCCGCCTTAACTGTGGCCGCCGATTTCAACGTTTTACCAGCATGGGCAAAGGTATAAATCATGAAAAGCGATCCAGCAGCTTTTCTTTTACGTGGGCATGTAATGCATCAACGTCTGCGCCCTGCAAAGAACCATTTTGTTTATCCGGTTTTTTACCTACGCCTTAATTTAAGCCGCCTCAATGAACTGAATTCTTTTTGGTTCGGCGTTAACTCCCGGCGCCCTGTATCGATCCAAGTGAGCGATTATGGACCCCGCGATGGTTCAAGTTTGATAATGTGGATGCGCGACGTTTTAAACAAATCTGGGATCTTGGCCGATGGTGATATCTGGCTGCAGACCTTTCCACGCATTTTTGGATTTGCATTCAATCCGGTCAATTTTTGGCTTTGCCATGACAAGAAAAAAAATTTGGTAGCAGTACTTGCCGAAGTAAACAACACCTTTGGCGAAACGCATCGTTACTTATTAGTGCCACAGGAGGGAGGTGCGATCAATGCAGACTCTCTGCTCGAGTGCAAAAAACAATTGCATGTCTCCCCTTTCTGCGAAGTTCGCGGACATTACCGCTTTTGCTTTCGCGACACCGAAAACAGTGCTTTTGTCGGCATCGATTATCACGACGATGATGGTTTGTTGATTAAGACTTCGATAGTGGGTAAATCGCAAGCCATGCGTAGCTCACTGCTAATCAGCACCCTTTTAAAGCAACCATTTTTAACTGTGGGCATTGTGGCGCGAATATGCTGGCAAGCCTTAAAACTTTGGCTGAAGCATGTTCCATTTTTTCACAAGCCAGAACCACCAATTAACGGGATGAGTGTTAACAAGGAAACTATCCGATGAATCAATCAAAGTCATTAACTAGCGTGCCGCGTAATGTTCCTTCAACGACCCGTTTGTTTTTAAAGTTGCTTGCTAATTTAAAAATTGGACATTTGCAACTAATTACACCGGACGGGAATTGCTTAATGTTTGGGGATTTGCATACCCCGCCAAATGCTACGTTGCAGATAAAGGACTGGCGTGCGTGCCCTCTCATTCTGCGTACAGGCGATATTGGTTTTGCAGAAAGCTATGAAAGAAATTGGATTGAAACTACTGACCTTACTGGCGTTTTTAGTTTGGCTTTACGCAATGAAGCGCAACTTGAGCGCGTCTTATTCGGTGCTAAATTAGCCACACTATGGTATCGACTTCGGCATTTTTTACGCCCTAACACGCGCAAAGGTAGCCGTCGAAATATCCATGCACATTATGATATTGGCAATGATTTCTATCGCCTTTGGCTCGATCAAAGCTGGACATACTCTGCCGCCGTATTCGATGGCGACTTCACGCAAACTTTAGCGCAAGCTCAAGCGCGAAAATATCAACGCATTATCGACAAACTGGCATTACGCGCTGGAGATAAGGTGCTAGAAATCGGCTGTGGATGGGGTGGTTTTGCCGAGCATGCAGCAAGACGTGGAATTTATGTCCACGGCATAACTATTTCGCCATCGCAACTGAACGTGGCAAAACAAAGAATCGCTGCGAGTGACCTACAGGAGTTTTGTGATTTGCAGCTTTGCGACTACCGGGATTTACGTGGGCAATATGATGCAATAGTTTCAATAGAGATGTTTGAGGCCGTAGGCGAGCGTTTTTGGGGGCATTATTTTGATACTGTTTCCAGGAGATTAAAACCAGGCGGTAAAGCCTTAATTCAGTCTATCACCATCAATGATAGTTATTTCGAGCGTTATCGCAGCAGTACAGACTTTATACAACAATATATTTTTCCAGGCGGCATGCTACCCAGTCCTGAAAGGTTCTGCGCAAAAGCTGAAAAATCGAGAATGCAAACGCTTGAAAAATATGAATTTGGGCAAGACTATGCGGAAACTTTACGTCGGTGGAGAAAATCATTTGAGGCGGAATATGAGGTAATTCGCAAACAGGGTTTCGACGATCGCTTTATACGTATCTGGCGCATGTATTTCGCCTATTGCGAAGCGGGATTCGACGAGGGGCGAACAAAGGTAATTCAATTTTTAATGAGCAAGGTGTAATGTGAGACAACTTGCTCACCCTTCGTTCAATCTGCCAAAGGCCGTTGTACTGCTTTTTTTGACACTCTGTACATTGCTGACTGTTCCGGCTCAAGCATCAGGCTGGCAAATTGATTTTCCAAAACTCAAGGAAGCAGTTGGAAGCGGCGAGTTTCGATGGTTTGGCATTTCTGTTTATAGCGCCAAGTTATGGAGTGAGCAGCGCACCTTCGATGCAAATACTTCCTTTGCGCTAGAGCTGACTTATCATCGCGCGATCAGTCGCGAAAGACTTGTTCAAACCAGTTTAGAAGAAATAAAACATCTGTTTGGTAAAAATATGCCCAGCGAAAAATTGTTGCGCTGGGAAGCTGATATGTCGCATACATTTCGAAATGTTAATCAAAACGAAAAATTGATCGGCGTATTCATTCCTCAATACGGCTGTCGATTCTATTCACAAAAAGAGCAACTC
>JAGWUK010000266.1 GCA_028868455.1 Burkholderiales bacterium
ATACTGCACCGACGAACCCTGTTGCTCTCGGCGGCGTCACAACTACAGTATCTGGCTCTGGTACGGTGTCCAATGCCAATACCGGTAGCGGAACACCATTGACGGTGCCAGTTGTAACATCAGCAACCGTTTCTAATATGCAGCCTTATCTGGGCTTAAATTACATTATCTGTTCTGAAGGTATTTTCCCTTCACGTAACTGATAAAAAAGCACAAAAAAAGGGAGCACGAAATTCTTCGTGCTCCTTTTTTTTATTTGACGTGTTCAGTTCGCAAAAATTAACTCGTTCCAGTAATGCACTCAGTTGCAATGCCAGGAAACTGGCAATCGCGCAACGCATTATTCATGCACATGGCGGCAGTATTTCCGCGACGAATAGACAGGCTGGTGGATTATCCGTAGAAATTATTCTTCTTTTGCAGCCTTGTGCATTTTAAAGAAGCCGGCCGCCAGAAACGCGTTCAATTCCAGCAAGATCGCGCCAGCTCTGGACATCGCAGAATTTGGCTTCCCGCAATAAACTTTGCACTGCTGCCGCTTGATCATAACCATGTTCCATCAACAGCCATCCCGGACGTACCAGATAACGATGCGCTTCGCCGACGATGTGGCGATAGGCTGACAAACCATCTGCGTGATCGGTGAGTGCATTGAGTGGCTCGAAACGCAGGTCGCCTTGTTGCAGATGGGGATCGTTTTCGACTATGTAGGGAGGATTGCTGACAATGGTGTGGAACTGTCGCCCATGCAAAGCGGAATACCAGTCGCTTTGCATTAGTAATATTTTTGATTCTCCCAAATTTCTTTGTGCGTTTTTTGCCGCAACTTCCAGCGCTGCGTCGCTGACATCGACAGCTGTGACCTGTAGGTCAGGACGATGGTATGCGACAGCGATGGCGATTGCGCCTGACCCGGTGCCGAGGTCCAACAGCTCGCCGTCCGGCGGAGCAAATTGCATTGCCAGTTCTACCAATAACTCGGTATCTGGCCTGGGTATGAGAACTGCGGGCGTCGTATAAAATGGCAATCCAAAAAATTCGCGCTCGCCAATCAGATAGGCAATAGGTTCACCCGCAAGGCGATTCTGAATTAATGCTGAAAATTGTTGTGCCTGAAGTGCCGAAAGTTGACGGTCTGATTGCGTGATTAATTGAATCCGATTCAAGCCGGTGACATGCATCAGCAGGATGCGCGTTTCCAATTTGTTGAGTGGTGAGTGCCGCTCACAATCTGCAATGCGCATATTGCTGTACAAGCTGTCTGGCATTAGCGCGAATTTCCAAACATGCTTGGTTTTTTGTATGTTGCCAGCAAAATGACGAGCGCAATTGTGCTGGCAACAAAGCCAAACATCGCCCATGCAGGTATCGATAAACCAAAGATTGGCGGGTAGGGCGTTTCGCACAATCCGTCTGCCCTGAATAGTGCGGGTAACCAATTCGCTATGAAAAATTTATTCAACGCGGTTTCCAGAGGGTCAACGCCGCAGGACATTTCTGGATTAGCCAGTACATGTAGATGATAGCCCGCCACAGCGATGCCAGATAACGCAGGGATCAGTCCCAGCCCCATACCGATGCGTCTTGCTCCGGTTGGCAAACTGGCTGCGAGTAAGCAGAAAAATGCAATTAAAGCGAAAGCGTACCTCTGCATCACACATAACGGGCAGGGCAGCATATGCTCGACTAATTGCAGATAAAGCGCTACACCGAGCATCGCTATACAAGAAATGGCAATGCTGATTAATACTAATTTGGAAGATCGCATGGATTTCGTCAGGAAATTGTTGGCGGGTGCCAGCTTACACTTTTTTTGAACAGTGGGGCACCAAGAGTCGCAAGTTCATTGGAGAATGAATATCGCGGTCGCCAGTTGGAACGATTAATCGTCGCCGAGTTCCGCTAATAACTCTGCCTGATGTTCCGCGACTAAGGCATCCGTCAATTCGGTCAAGTCGCCATCCATGATGAAATCCAGCTTATATAAAGTCAGATTGATGCGATGATCAGTCATGCGACCTTGTGGATAGTTATAGGTACGTATTCTTTCGCTACGATCACCTGATCCTATCAGGCTCTTTCTAGTTGCTGCCTCTTTTGCCTGTTTCTCGCGCTGTTGAATATCCATGATACGCGTGGCCAGCACGCGCATTGCTTGTGCCTTGTTTTGATGCTGGCTGCGACCATCCTGGCACTCAACGACGATGCCAGTCGGAATGTGCGTCAACCGGACTGCAGAATCTGTTTTGTTGATATGTTGACCGCCGGCGCCGCTGGCACGAAAGGTATCAATCCGTAAATCAGCATTATTGATCACGACGTCAGCCAGTTCATCGGCTTCCGGCATTACTGCCACCGTGCAGGCTGACGTGTGTATGCGTCCTTGCGTTTCTGTTGCCGGAACGCGTTGTACGCGGTGTCCACCAGATTCAAACTTTAACTTCGAGTAGGCACCGAAACCTGCAAGGCGCACAATCACCTCTTTGTAGCCGCCAAGTTCGGACGGGGATTCAGACATCATTTCGACTTGCCAGCGATTGCGTTCGGCGAAACGCGTATACATGCGCAGCAAATCGCCTGCAAACAATGCTGCTTCATCACCACCTGTACCAGCGCGGATTTCAAGCAGGATGTTACGTTCGTCATTGGGATCTTTGGGGAGTAACATTTTTTGCAAATCACTTTCCAGTGTTTGCATTTTTTCTTTTGCTGCGTCGATTTCGTCTTGTGCGAAGGCCTTCATATCGGGGTCGTTGAGCATTTCCTGCGCTTCATCGATATCCGCTTGTGCCATCTGATAGCTTTGATATAGAGCAACCAAGGGTTCAAGTTCGGCGTGTTCCCGATTCAGCTTACGATAGGTATCCATGTTGTTGGTCGCACCTTCCTGCATCAGCAGATGGTTCACTTCGACCAGACGCTCGGACAATTGGTCCAGCTTGGAAAGCATTGAGGGTTTCATACGATTTTTACTAAGATGTCATGTGAAGATGCGGCAATGCGTGGCGGAGCCGCAGTATGGGTGCGATCACTATCGCACAGAGATGAAATGCGCTAACGTTTGGTGCGGAATAACTGTGGCAGCAATGATGCAAGACGAGCGCGCTCGTCGCCGCTTGCCTGATGCAAAGCCTGTTGCGGGCCATGCAAGAACTTGGCGGTAATCCCTTTGGAAAGGGCTTCCAGTACAGCCTCAATGTCATCGCCCCGAGCAAGCATTTTACGGGCACGTTCGAGTTCAGTCAGTCGTACTTGTTCGCCGCTTTCATGCAACTCCTGAATGACTGGGACGACTGCCCGTCCATCTATCCAGTGCATAAAGGATTGCACACGCGTTTCAATGATCGCTTCTGCTTGTGCTACGGCAGCCTGGCGATTTTCCATGCCAGTTTGCACAACGTTACCTAAATCATCGACTGTATATAAAAATACATCATCAAGTTGTGCGACTTCAGGCTCAATATCGCGAGGAACTGCAAGATCAACCATGAAAATCGGTCTGTGCTTTCTCGCCTTGACAGCACGTTCAATCAGTCCAAGACCAATGATCGGCAAGGACGAAGCAGTACACGAAACGATGATGTCAAACTGTGCCAGCTGTTGCGGCAAGTCGGCAAGGCGTATGGCTTGCCCGTTAAAGCGGTGCGCTAAAGTTTCGCCTCGCTCCAATGTGCGATTGGCAATCGTCAGGGATTTCGGGTTTTGTGCCGCAAAATGTGTCGCACATAATTCAATCATTTCGCCAGCGCCAATAAACAGGACATGCTGCTCGGAAATTTTATCGAAAATGCGTTGAGATAATCGCACGGCAGCCGCCGCCATAGATACGCTGTGCGCACCGATCTCTGTCGTACTGCGTACTTCTTTAGCGACTGCAAAAGTGCGCTGGAACATTTGATGCAAGTAGGTACCGAGTCCACCAGCGGCGTCAGCTTGGCGGACAGCATCTTTCATTTGCCCAAGAATTTGCGGCTCACCGAGTACCATTGAATCCAGGCCGGAAGCAACACGGAATGCATGACGTACCGCATTGTCTTGTGGCAATGTGTACAAGTGCGGGCGCAAATCTGCGTACGGTAACTGATGAAATTCAGCCAGGAAATGCCCAGTGGCATCCAAAGGATTATCTGCTGCACATGCTGCGTACAATTCAGTACGATTACATGTCGATAATATGGCAGCTTCGTTACAACGGTTATTGGCACTACCAGCGACGCCACGACTAAACCACGAGCGTGCAGCCACAACCGCCTGACCAATCTGATCGGGTGAGAAAGCGACTTTTTCGCGCAAAGAAAGCGGTGCAGTCGTATGGTTGAGTCCGACAGCTGACAGTTGCATGCAATTTGATCTGGAGAAGTAAGTCTCCATTATAGCGCGTTGTTAGCGTATTTTAGGTGCATGCGGAGCTTGATCTGTATCAAACCAAAGACGTCGGGAGCTTGATCTTAAACGTCGTGCCTTCGTTCGGAATACTGGTGAAATCGATTTGTGCCTGATGTCTGTCAAGCACGGCCTTCACAAATACCATGCCCAGGCCAATACCATCATTCTTGGGTTGATCACCACTTTTGAAACGCTGGAAGCGCTGGAATAGTTTGGTCTGATCGGCGCGCGGAATGCCATAGCCTTGGTCGCTGATTGTACAAATAAGCTTTGCGTCGGCTAAATTCTGTTCCAAGTCCAGAGAGCATGTAATTTCTGTGTCTCTCGGACTGTATTTCACCGCGTTAGACAATAAATTGGTTAATACTCTGGTCATCAGGGCTCGATCTACTTTGACTGGAAACTCGCCGTCAGCAATATGCGATTTGATACGAATGTTTTTACTGCGAGCCAGCGACCACATTTCTTCCGTAGCATCAAGCAGCACTTCTTGAAAATCGAGTTCTTCGAAACGATAATCTTGCGATTCAGCGCGCGCGAGCTGTACAAAATTGTCAGCCAATCCCAACGTAATCCGTGAAGCCTTTTCAATACGGGATAAAAACTCAGCCATTGGTAAGGCAGTTGCACTATCTTGCTGCAATTCTAGCAATGCCAAAATGGAAGCTTGCGGCGCGCGCATGTCGTGTGAAATAAAGTGTAAGGTTTCGTCCCGGCTGCGTTCTGCCGCGCGAATCCTTGTGATGTCAACGATGCTGACTATCCAGCCGACTAATTGCTGGGCTGCGTTGTAACAAGGGGCACTTTTGATCAACAAGTCGTTATTCAACGAGTCCCGGACTTCAATGCCCTGCGACATGCTGACCGTATGTGAAATATCAAGAATATTCCACCAACTAAAATTATTG
>JAGWUK010000267.1 GCA_028868455.1 Burkholderiales bacterium
GTCATGAAAAATGCCAGTGACAGGGAGGTCGATGCCATCAATCGTATTCGTCAGGCCGGCGAAGCCTATGTCCAATTCGGGCTCACTTACCCGGATGAATATGCGCTCGTATTTATGGAGCAACGGCCCCATGCTCCGGTTGAAGCGGCAATTGTCGAACATGGTAATGTCGACCAGGATCCCTACGCATTTGCACACAGCCTGTTTGTCGCATTGGCGGCAACCGGCACTGTCAGAAACGACGAATTATCGACACACATGATGACGCAAATTTTCTGGCAAGGATTACATGGTATGACATCGATTGCCATCGTCATGGGAGAGGGGGATGATTGGACTCCCAAAATCGATCCCCACTTATATTTGAAAGCGTTACTGGATGTGTTGATGATCGGTATCCTGCAACGCTTCGCACCTTGATCTTTGAGGATTAAACTTGCTTGGGAGCGTCGTTGATGAGCTTGCGCAATAGAGGAATCAGGATAATCATTAATACACCGACACCAACGCTGCTCCAGCCAAGCGCAGAAAATAGTGAGTGGTAAGTCGGGTTGGTTGATGAAGCTAAGCCTTCGGTTGCCTCCGGGATAAGGCCGGAAAACTGGCTGGCCAGAATCGACGCTGCGCCGGTAACCAACATCCAGGAACCCATCATGATCCCCTGGTATTGCCGCGGTGCCAGGCGTCCTATCATCGCGTAACCGATCGGTGAAATAAGTAATTCTGCAACGCTTTGCAGCAAGTAGCTGATGGCAATCCATTTGAAGGCGACCAGGCCGTTGCCGCCCGCCAGTGAAATTCCGATAGGCAGCACAAGAAAGCCCAAACCGATCAAAATCAGGGATGCTGAAAACTGTCGGGGAATATCGATGTTCCAGCCGCGTTTCCTCAATTTGTCGAACAAAATGGACATCAAAGGTCCGCCGATCATGATGACAAAACTATTGATGTTTTGTATCCATTGCGGAGCGATTTCCATACCCCAGACCATACGATCAACGTTGTTGACGGCAAATAATTGCAGCCCCATTGGTGCCATCTGATACAAGGCCCAAAACACCAGTGATCCTATGGTCAGGATCAGATAGGCCCACATGTTATTTCGTTCTCTGTGATTTTTATGGATCAGCGCCAGGTAGGTGAGAACGGCAGCGATCAATGCACCAACGATCAGAACCAGATTGCCGCTGATCTCTGCATGATGGAGCATGACAAAAACGATCGGAACCAGGCCGAATAAAATGGCAATACCCGCCATCAGGCGCAAGCGAAATTGCTTTGTTGTGGCTTCCAGTAACGGAGTATTCAGATCGGCCAGAACGCGCCAGTTGATAAAGGCCAGGACAATCGCGAGGAAGTTGCCGACCGTCGCAAAAATGAACAGGCTAGGGTAGTCTTCTTGCAATTGAAAATAACCGGCGACAGAAAAACCGATAAAAAATCCCAGATTCATACCGGCATAGTTCCAGAGAAAAGCACTTTCTCGTCGCAAGTCTTCCGGTTTAAAACGCTGGGTCAACATCAGATTCAGGCAAGTTACATTGAGTCCGCTGCCGGTAAGAAAGAATGCCAGTCCAACGTATAACAAATACGATGTTCCCCCGGCGATACTGGCGCAGCCAATGACTTGCAGTACCATGCCGCCGACAAACAGGTTGCGGTTGCTGATAAAACGCCCGGCCAGATAACCGCCAAACAAATGCAGGCCGTAATTGAACGCGCCAAAGACGCCCATAATCGCCGTCGCATCTTTGACACTGAATCCCAACTTTTTGGTGGCATATAACACCAGCGTTGAATACAGCACCGCAAAACCCAGCGTTGCAAATATTTGAATAAAAAACAATGCTCCTGCGCCCTCCGGTATGGCGGCTATTTTTTGTTTTAATGATGACAAAACGATCTCCTTTTTGTATGGATTCTGCTCGCTAAAATGCATGAAAACATCGTATGCAATTTGAAGCTGTGGATAACAGCTTTTGGCAGAAGAGCTCGCATTGTAATTCATAGGACTGGCGTAAAACCGCTTTGCGGTGTTGCTGGGCCTCATCAATCAAAATGCGCTGGCTGCATCTCGCTGACTTGCCGGCCTCATTTTGACATTGGTCAATTTCTAAGCCAGGGACTGGAATCTCGATTCCCTTTGCCGCAATCCGAGTGTCGAATCTAAATGCATTGCGCAAATCATGCGAAAATGGAATCGCTTCATTTTTTTTGAGGGAGATGCAGTGTACAAAGCCATTTTCATGTTGTCATTCTTGATAGCGAGCAGCACCAGTGCTATTGCTGACGAAATTCTACGTATGTCGACAACGACCAGTACTGATAATTCAGGATTATTAAAGGAACTCTTGCCAGCGTTTGAAGCAAAAACAAAAATCAAAGTTCACGTTATTTCAGTTGGAACAGGCAAAGCGCTGGAACTGGCCAAGAATGGTGATGTTGATGTAACGCTGGTACACGCCAGAGCCGCAGAAGATAAGTTCATGGCTGCTGGTCACGGCGTGAATCGGCGCGACGTGATGTACAACGATTTCATTATTGTCGGGCCGATTAATGATCCCGCGCATTTGCAAGGTACAAAAGATGTGATTGCTGCGTTTCGTCAGCTTGCCGCCAGCAAAGCAAAATTCATTTCTCGTGGCGATAATTCAGGCACCGATCAGATGGAGCAGTCGTACTGGAAGGCCGCAGGCGTCAAGCCTGAAGGTGCAGCGTATGTATCAGCAGGATTGGGTATGGGAGAAGTATTGACAATGGCCGCACAGATGGGTGCGTATACGCTGACTGACAGGGCGACTTACGGTGCTTATCGGGCCAAAACAGGGTTGGCGATAGAAGTGGAAGGTGATCCGAAAATGTTCAATCCCTATGGCATCATTGCTGTGAATCCCGCCAAATACAAAGACGTTAATTTTCAAGGTGCAAACAGTCTGATCGAATGGATCACGTCAGCGGAAGGCCAAAAGAAAATTGCGGACTTCAGGGTCAACGGCGAACAACTGTTTTTCCCTTCATACAAAAAATAAACTGCAACTCTGGATGCAGGTTCACAAAGCGGAGAGAGATAAATATGGCGATCAATATGCATGTCAACGGCAAACAAATTTCTTGTAATTCTGAACCGGACACACCGCTATTATGGGTAATCCGGGATGAGCTGGGATTAACCGGCACCAAGTTTGGTTGCGGAGCGGCGCTGTGCGGTGCCTGTACGGTACATGTCGATGGTGTCCCTGTCCGATCCTGTCAGACTCCGGTTGCATCGGTTGCGGACAAAAAAATTGCGACGATAGAATCGCTTTCCAGTAACAATAATCATGTTTTGCAGCGCGCCTGGATTGCGCATGATGTCCCGCAATGCGGTTATTGCCAGTCAGGACAATTAATGAGTGCAGCCGCATTATTGGCAAGCAATAAAAACCCTAGCGATACGGATATTGATAACGCCATGAGCGGCAATCTTTGTCGATGCGGTACTTATAGCCGTATCCGTGCTGCTATAAAGTCTGCAGCGCTGGAAATACAGCGAACCGGCGAAACTGTCTGACCTTTTAGTTTGCTGAATCTTAGCTGTCGGGATTGTCCTGATTTGTCCTGTTCCACATTACCTGGCCCTGTTTCGTATGGATAGTCTTGATCTTGAAGTGCTAAAAGCTTGTGACAATTGGCTTAGTTCCGGGCATCGTTGCAAGCTGGTTACGGTTGTTAAAACCTGGGGCTCAAGCCCCAGGCAAGAGGGTGCCATGCTGGCAATTTGTGACGATGGACAAATTGTCGGGTCGGTTTCCGGTGGTTGTATCGAAGACGACTTAATTGAGCGCGTGCGTGCCGAAGGCATAGATCATGGCACGCCTGAAATAGTGACTTATGGTATCAGTGCGGATGAAGCACATCGCTTCGGATTACCTTGCGGTGGAACGATCAAGCTGGCGATCGAAAGTCTGGCAGGACATAGTCGGATTGCAGAGCTGTTGCAAAGGCTGGCCGTTCATGAGCTTGTTGCCCGGCATTTAAATCTGGATAGTGGTGAGGTGGTACTTGAAAAAGCGGTGCGTGGGAGTCAACTCTCAGTATCAGCCAGTTTGCTTACGACGATTCATGGCCCGCGCTGGCGTTTGTTGATTATTGGCGCCGGACCACTGTCACGTTTTCTTGCCAGTATTGCGACGGGAATGGATTATCAGGTCACCGTATGCGACCCCAGAGAAGAATATCGCAGTGGCTGGCAAATGGATGGGGTAACGTTAGTGCATACCATGCCCGATGATCAGGTGCTGGACATGCAATTGGATAGCCGCAGTGCCGTCGTTGCATTGACGCACGATCCCAAACTGGATGATCTGGCCTTGATGGAGGCATTGAAGTCGGATGCTTTTTACGTCGGTGCAATCGGTTCGCGTAGCAATAATGCTAAACGGCGCGAGCGGCTGAAAGAATTTGATTTGAGTGAAACAGAACTGGCGCGCCTGCACGGTCCCATTGGTTTATATATAGGCAGCAAAACCCCTGCTGAAATAGCGATTTCCATTCTCGCTGAAATGACTGCCGTCAAAAATCAGGTATTACTCCCGCACGATATACGCATTGATGTAGCGAAACCATAGTAGCGATGAAGGCCAGTCAAATTCAGTCGTTAACGATGAAAATAGTTTGTTTCCCTGTTGTTTCGTTTGTGCATGCGCTGAACCGGCTATACAAAAACGCCAATTCACGCACTGATTTCGCGTAAAATCCCACCCAATATTAAAATGGGCAGGGGAGTAGCATGAGCATTAAAGCAGATAAGTGGATTCGTCGCATGGCGCTTGAGCAAGGCATGATAGAACCGTTTGAGCCAGGCCAGGTGCGCGCAAGAGAAGATGGCCAAAAGATTGTTAGTTATGGCACATCCTCATATGGCTACGACATTCGTTGCGCCGATGAATTCAAGATTTTTACCAATATCAATAGCACCATCGTTGATCCGAAAAATTTCGACGAAAAATCGTTTGTTGATTTCAAAGGTGATGTTTGCATTATCCCGCCAAACTCCTTTGCGCTTGCGCGCACGATGGAGTATTTCCGTATTCCACGCAGTGTGCTGACCATTTGCCTTGGCAAATCGACTTATGCCCGTTGCGGAATTATCGTGAATGTCACACCGTTTGAACCGGAGTGGGAAGGTTACGTAACGCTGGAGTTTTCCAATACAACACCGTTGCCAGCAAAAATTTATGCTGGCGAAGGCTGTGCGCAAGTGTTGTTTTTTGAAAGCGATGAAGTTTGCGAAACTTCTTATAAAGACCG
>JAGWUK010000268.1 GCA_028868455.1 Burkholderiales bacterium
CTGCCCGCATGCTGCTGAGTCACACGTCCTCTTTGCGTGATGACGCCGGGTATAACTTCCCGGCAGAAGTCAGCATGCAGAGCTTCCTGGTTCCAGGTGGCGCGCATTATGGCGACGGCAAGCAATGGGCCGGCCAGGCCGAATCAGCGAAAGCAGGAGATTTCGCGCCGGGCCATTTTTTTCATTATGTGAATCTGAACTGGGGCGTACTCGGCAGCGTGATGGAAGCCGTGACCGGGCAACGCTTTGATGTGCTCATGCAAGAGCTGGTGTTGCGTCCTTTGCATATTACCGGTGCCTATCATCCCGAATCGCTGTCGGCACACGACGTAGCGGATCTGGCCGTGTTATACCGCAAACAGAAAAACGAGGTATGGGATGTGCACGGGCCGTGGGTCGCGCAAACCGACGATTTGCATGCTCAGGTGCCGGAACCCCGCGCAGCGCTTGCGCATTATGTTCCCGGTACCAATGCGACTTTATTTAGTCCGCAAGGCGGCTTGCGCATCAGCGTGCGAGGGCTTAGTCACATCATGCTGATGTTGATGAATCAGGGCGAGTCAGACGGTGTACGTTTTTTGCAGGCATCCACTGTGCAAACGATGCTCAGTCAACAATGGCGCTATGACCCTTTGCGCCTGAACGGCGACGATTATCGCGGATTGTTTCAATCGTGGGGATTGGGCGTGCAGCGATTCATGGATGTCAGTGCGGCACATTACGGTGATCGCCTGTTACCGCCTTCAGTGCAGACAACCTCCAACGGTTTTAGCGCCATTGGGCATCTGGGATTTGCTTATGGTCTGGAGTCCGGTTTTTTCTTTGACCCACGCAGCAAGAACGGCATGATCTACGTTATCGGCGGCGTCGGCGCCGATCCTGAAACCCATCTTGGCAATTATTCCAGCCTCAGCATTTGGGAAGAAGAAATCCTGTCGGCTTTATACCAGCATCTTCAGTAATTTCTGCTACCACTTACACACCAGACTTATGCGCCAAGGTCCTTACTGGTTCTGGCGATAAATTCGGCGCCAGCCTGGCGTATGGCTTCGACGAATGCTTTTGCAGAGCGCGACAGCGGTGTAGATTTGACCGTCAGCAAATACAGATCAACCGGCACTGTTGGCGACAATGGGCGACATTGCACCTTGCTGTGATCGGCCGTGGCGGCGGTAAACGGATCGATCACGGCAGCGCCTGCGCCGAGTTCCACCAGCGTTCTGGCCAACAGATAGGTTTGCACAACAGTGTAGGATGTGAAGCTCAGCCCTTGTTCTTCACAGGCATCCATGACGCGGCTGACCAGATGATCGTCGAGATCCAGTGCAATCAGATTTTTGGGCAGATCGGCAACCGGCAGGGCGCTGTTATCCAGTTTTTTTGCCCAGCTGCCGACCGGTGCAATCGCCGTCATGCAGCCGCGTATCAGCGGTTCCGAAGCGATATTCGGGTGGCAAGGGTCATACAGCGACAAGGCAAAATCCACATCGCCCAGCAACAGCGCATTGACAATATCACTGGTGTGATGCGTCGCGAGCGTGCAATGCACATGCGCAAATTTCTTTCGCCAGGTGGCCAGCGCCGCAGGTACGACCGTGATCGATAGCGTCGGCGTGGATGCCAGGCGAACGGCTTCATCCGGATGATTTTTCAGATTATGGGCCAGCCGGCGCACCGATTGCAGATCGCGGTTCAGCTTATCGACCTCGGAAAAAAGTTTGTGCGCTTCCGGCGTCGGATGCAGTTTGCCTTTGATGCGTTCAAATAATTTCAGTCCCAGTTGCAGTTCGCAATGTTGTAAAACCTTGGTCGCCGCCGGTTGGGAAATATTCAGGAGCTGAGCCGCTCCGCTGATGGTGCCCGCCTGCATGATGGCGTGAAAAACTTCGATATGACGCAATCGCATTGTCTGACCTGTCGTTCCTGAGAAAATGGCTGAAAAACGGATGTAAAGGCAAACCGGATTGTACTGTGTCAGCCGCGTATTGGCGCAATGCGAGCGTTGTTTCTGGCCGGCTTATTGTGCCTTTAGCGCGGCCCTGACATTGCCGTTGCCGGCCTTCAGTTTTTCTTGCGCCTGATCGACGCTGCAACTGTCGAGGATCGCAACGATGGCCGTTTTTACGTGATAGTCGCATTGTTGCAGCACTTGGCGGCAGGTCTCTTCGTCCTTGCCAGTGGCAAACATGGTCAGATGTACAGTGCGCCGCAACAGTTTTTCATTGCTGGCTTTGACATCCACCATCAGGTTTTTATAGACCTTGTTAAGTCTGACCATCAAGGCGCTGGAAAATGTGTTGAGTGCGATTTTTTGTGAGGTTCCGGCTTTCAGGCGAGTGCTGCCGGAAATAATTTCGCTGCCGGTGTCCAGCGTGATGCCGATATCGGCAGCGGCGGTGACAGGCGCATTCGGATTATTTGCCCAGCCTATCGTCAAGGCGCCACATTCGCGCGCCGATTGCAAGGCGCCAATCACGTAAGGTGTCGCGCCGGAAGCAGCCAGCAATAAGACGACATCGTTCGGTTGCAATGCCAGCGCGTGGATATCTGCCGCACCCTGGGCAGCGTTATCCTCTGCGCCTTCGACGGCGACAAACATGGCGCTTTGACCACCGGCAAGCAACGCCAGCGCTTTTTCTTTCGGCCATGAAAACGTCGGCGTCAATTCCACGCTGTCAAGCACACCTAAACGTCCTGACGTGCCAGCGCCGACATACACGAGGCGACCGCCGGCAGCGATACGTGGAAGGGCTGTAGCAACCGCCGCGGCGATTTCTGCAGAGACTTTGCGCACTGCCTGAAGCGCGTCAAACTGATCGTCGATCAATGCATCGACCAGTTTTTCGGTCGGATATAAATCCAGTTCGATGTGCCGCGTTGCGGGGGTCTCAGTGTTCAGCATGGTGTCGTCTCGCTTTCGTCTGACTACCTTACAGAGTAGTGCAAGGACGCACAAATGAAAGCTCATGGCGTGTCCATAACCTGAAGTAATGCCAGCAAGTGCAGGAATGATTGGCGACACGCTCAGCAGGTCGTTATGCTATCTGGAACAGACACCAGGAGCGCCCATGTTGCTTTTAAGAAGGAAGTTCATTTTCAGTGCGATGTTCGGTGCGAGCCTGGCTGCCTGCCAGTTAGTACCACCCGTGCCCAAGGATGTGCACCATCAGTTGATTATCTCGGTCGCTGCGCAAAACATGCGCGTGATGGAAGATGGTCAATTGCTGGCAAGCTATCCTGTCTCAACGGCAAAACGCGGTATCGGTGACGCACCGGACAGCTATATGACACCTGGCGGCAGGATGGAAATCGCCGAAAAATTTGGCGCAGGCATGCCCATTGGTACAGTATTCAAGGACAGAATGCCCACCGGCGAAGTGGTCGCGCCCGATGCTCCGGGGCGCGATCCCGTCGTGACGCGCATACTGTGGTTACGTGGACTGGAAGAGCGTAACCGTAACGCCTATCCGCGCTTTATTTATATCCACGGCACACCACAGGAAAGTCTGCTCGGTACGCCCGCCAGCTATGGCTGTATCCGCATGCGTTCAGCCGATATCGTCAAGGTGTTTGATCTGGTCGGGATTGGTGCAGAAGTCATCGTGACGGAATAGGCAGCTTGTCAACGACGCCAGATTGCGCCTGATTTTGCGAAAGAATGCCAAGAGCATGATGCAGATTAAACTTGTCCTGTCGGAATGTGATGTAGTCTGAAATACAGAGATGCACAAATGTCTGTGCATCGGACAAGGTTTAATTTCACCTGAGGAATCAAGCATGGCAACGATTACAGTGTACGACCCGGCTCTTTGTTGCAATTCCGGTGTCTGTGGTGTGGATGTGGATCAGCAATTGGTCAGTTTTGCCGCAGATATGGCGTGGCTGAAGGCGCAAGGTCAGGAGATCGCGCGTTTTAATCTGGGACAGCAACCAATGGCTTTTGCTGAAAATGCCGTCGTCAAAGCGTTTCTGGAACGCTCTGGCGCAGAAGGCCTGCCGCTGATCCTGGTCGATGAGCAAATTGCAATGGCGGGGCGCTATCCGCGGCGGGAAGAGCTGGCTCGCTGGGCCGGTATCAGCGTCGCTTCTGACAAAGCCAGCGAATCCGGCGCGGCTGGCAGCACTTGCTGCGGCGCTTGCAACTGCTAGTTCAGCAAAATCAACGACGCCCGAGCGGCGCAGGATGACCACCATGCAATTTTTAGCAAGCACACCGCATTTCTTGTTCTTTACCGGCAAAGGGGGCGTTGGTAAAACATCGCTGGCCTGCGCTACGGCAATCCGGCTGGCGGATAGTGGAAAGCGTGTATTGCTGGTCAGTACCGATCCGGCTTCCAATGTTGGCCAGGTGTTTGGCATCGAAATCGGCAATACGATTACACCGGTAGATACCGTACCGCAATTGTCTGCACTGGAAATTGATCCGCAGGCTGCGGCGCAGGTATATCGTGACCGCATCGTCGGCCCGGTGCGCGGGGTCTTGCCCGATGCCGTGGTCAACAGCATCGAAGAGCAATTATCAGGTGCTTGTACGACAGAAATTGCCGCCTTTGACGAGTTTACCGGCCTGCTGACGGACGAGGCGATTTTGCGCGCGTATGACCATATTATTTTCGACACCGCGCCCACCGGTCACACGATACGGATGCTGCAATTACCCGGCGCCTGGTCGGGCTTTCTGGAAGAAGGCAAGGGCGATGCATCTTGTCTTGGCCCCTTGGCAGGACTCGAGAAACAACGCGAAAAATACCATGAAGCCGTGCTGGCGCTGTCCGATCCGGCGCGAACCAGGATGATACTGGTGGCGCGTGCGCAGCAATCCACACTGCACGAGGCACAGCGCACGCACGATGAGTTGGCGCACATTGGTTTTCACCGGCAATACTTTGTGATTAATGGCATCTTGCCGGAAAGCGAACTGGCAAATGACCCTTTGGCTGCGGCAGTATGGCGGCGTGAACGCGCTGCGCTGGCCAACATGCCCGAAGTATTAAAGCAATTGCCGACTGACTTGATTCCCTTGCAAGCCTTCAATCTGGTTGGCCTGAATGCCTTGCGCGCATTGCTGGCAGATGCTGGCAAGCCGCTGGCTGCGGAGGCGATTCCTCTGGAAATTCCCGCTGTTCCCAGTCTGACCGCATTAGTGGATGGCTTGGTCGGCAATGGTCACGGCCTGATTATGACGATGGGCAAAGGGGGCGTCGGCAAGACCACGGCGGCTGCGGCCATCGCGGTGGAGCTGGCAGGGCGCGGGTATGCCGTGCATCTGACCACTTCAGACCCGGCGGC
>JAGWUK010000269.1 GCA_028868455.1 Burkholderiales bacterium
ACATGCATCACGCCCGGCATGGATTTCACGGCGCTGGCATCAAAACTCTTGATCCTGCCACCGATTGTAGGACTGAGGCGCAAACCTGCATACAACAGACCTTCAGGCTGGGCATCGATACCAAACTTCGCTGTTCCATTGACTTTGCTGGCGGTATCAGTACGCGCTGCCGGCGTGCCGATCAATTTGAAATCCTTAGGATTTTTTAAACGAATTTCGCCTGGTTGACTGCCAACCGCTTTCGCTGCCAATTCACCATAACTGGCACGTTTTCCGGAAGCGTGCGTCACAACGCCATCGGCAGTTTTGCACTGACTGGCATCGACTTTCCATTCGTTCGCCGCCGCAGCGATCAGCATCGCACGCGCGGCAGCACCGGCTTCGCGCATGGGCGTCCACGCATCCTTGACACTGGAAGACCCCCCCGTCACTTGCAAGCCCAACTCGCGTGCCGTTTTCAAAGTCAGCCATTGCGCCGTGCGCTTGAGCGCGCCATGATCGTCAGGATGGAAAGGCAGGCCATCTGCCAGCATCGCCAGATTGCCGTAAATTTTGTCTATGGGTGCCGGCATGGTCTGGACCATCGACATCGGGACATCAAGCTCTTCCGCCACCAGCATTTGCAACGCAGTATGAATTCCCTGCCCCATTTCGCTCTTATGCATGGCCACGGTCACCTTGCCGTCTTTTGCAATTTTGATCCAGCCATTGAGTGCCACCTCCCCATCTTGCACTGGCAAAGCGTGCTCGCCATTCAGGCGCTGGCGTGGCGGCATCACACCCCAGCCCACCACCAGGGCACCGGCAATGCCGAGACCACCGAGAATAAAGCGGCGGCGCGATGGCTTTTTCATTTCTGTCATTCCGTGTCTCCGTTATTTTTATTTGCACTTCGTTGATGTACAGGATTTACCCAAATTTTTTACTTAGGACTGACGCAAAACCATCCCGGCAGCGCTATAGCGCCTTGTCGTACGATGTGTACTGTCTTCATCGCTATGTCTTGCCGGAGCGATTTTGCGTCAGTCCTATTACTGCAAGACTAGCGTGCGCCTTGACGCATTCAGCTATTCCGGCGCGGATACCCTTGCGCCAGAATTCTTGTCCACACCACATCTTTCTGCTCAGACGACATAAATACCCAGTCTGCCACCTCGGTGACGGTGCGCCCGCAACCGCGGCAAACATCGTCAAAGGTCGTGGAGCATACGGCAACACATGGCGTGTCCGGACGTTCTTTTTGCTCATTCATTTTATTCGGATTCATTACTTGCACCCGGCAAAGCATTCGCAAATACGCCTGTGACACAGACATGAATAATACGAGCGTTCGCCTTTTATTAAACTCGCGTAATAGTAACGCTATTCAGCCTTGACGGCGTGGTGGCTTGGTTCTATTTTCGGCAACACAAGGTGAAACGTTGACACCGGACCACCTTCGGCAGGAAAATCGGGCATCCCTCCCACCTCCCCAATTCAAGTAAAGGTGCATCATGAAAGTAGCCGTCGTTTTATCCGGTTGTGGCGTCTTTGACGGTGCCGAAATTCACGAAAGCGTCTTAACCACCCTGGCGCTGGTCAGGGCGGGTGCAGAAGTCGAATTTTTGGCGCCCGACATTCCGCAAGCGCGTGTCGTCAATCACCTGACCGGCGAAGTCGCCGTTGGCGAAACCCGCAATGTCATGGTCGAAGCTGCACGCATAGCACGCGGAAAGGTCAAAAATATCGCGACAGCAAACAGTCAGGACTATGCCGCTGTTTTCTTTCCCGGCGGATTTGGCGCTGCCTGGAATTTATCTGATTTTGCCAGCAAAGGCGCCGACTGCACGGTGCAGGCAGATGTCCTGGCGTTCGCACAAGCGATGGCCGATGCAGGCAAGCCGGCTTGCTATATTTGCATAGCGCCAGCCATCATCCCTAAAGTCTACGGTGCCGGTGCGTCGCTCACGATAGGAAACGATACTGACACGGCCGCCGCGATTCAATCCATGGGCGGTCAGCACATCAGTTGCCCGGTCAGAGAATTTGTCGTCGATAAACAAAGAAAAATCGTCAGCACACCCGCCTATATGCTCGCACAAAACATCGCCGAAGCTGCCACAGGTATCGACGCAGCGGTCACGGCGACGCTGGCATTGGTAGAATAGCGCCCCCGCAGCAAACTGAAGATTTCATGACTCAAAATTTTATTCAATCCCTGATCTTGCTTATCCTCGTTACCGATCCTTTCGGTAACGTTCCTATTTTCGTCAGCGCTTTAGCGCATGTTGCACCAGAACGTCGCTGGCGCGTTGTCGTGCGTGAATGCGCGATCGCTTTCGGATTGCTGTTGCTGTTTATGTTTTTCGGCAAACATTTTCTGAGTGCCTTGCAATTGTCAGAAGTCTCTTTGCGCATCGGCGGTGGCGTGATTTTGTTTCTGATTGCGCTACGTATGGTGTTTCCGCAAGAAGGCGGCATCTTTGGCGATGTCGAAGACGGTCACGAACCTTTTATCGTGCCACTGGCGATTCCGGCGCTGGCTGGCCCATCAGCTCTGGCAACGGTACTGCTGTTTTCTTCCGATGGACGTCAGGACATGCTGGTGCATCTGGCGGCACTGACAGCTGTCGCCGTTGTCTGGCTGGTCGTCTTGCTCGGCGCAGAGCGTATGCAACGCGTGCTTGGCGTCCGCGCAATGACGGCGTTTGAACGTTTGATGGGATTAATTCTGACGGCGATGTCGGTAGAGATGCTGTTGGCGGGAATCAGGGATTATCTGAAGACCTTGAACTAAACGCAGGCGCAGCAGCGGGAGGCGCGCTGAATGAGACCGCCTCCGCTGCAAACAAATCGCGGTTAAAAGTGATATAGCCGAGTAAAAACAACGCCAGGGCAATCAAAAATTGCTTCAGTAGATTCCGGTTCATACACTGTCCCTATCCAGTTAAATGATGTGTTGCTGCTCCATGAGTGCAATCTCATCTTCGGTATAGCCGAGCGCACTCAAGACCTCGTGATTATGTTGCCCCAGCTTTGGCCCCAGCCATTGCGTCCGTCCAGGCGTCTCCGACATTTTTGGCGTAATCGCGGGTAGCTTGACCGGCGTACCATCATCGAACGCATGCTGTTCAAACATCTGGCGCGCAAGAAATTGCGGATCGCTCATCATGTCGCGCACGGAATAAATTTTTCCCACAGGCACATCAGCTTTTTTCAAAATGGCCAATGCGATATCAATTTGCTGCGTGGAACACCAGGCTTGTATCGCCTCATCAATTTCGGCAGTGCGCGGAACTCTGCCATCGTTGCGCACAAGTCCAGGATCGTTCGCCAGGTCGTCGCGCAAAATTGCCTTCATCAGCCTGTGAAAGATCGCATCACCATTACCAGCAATAACGATATTCTCACCATCACCAGTAGTATACGTATTGGAAGGTACGATGCCAGGCAAGGCACCACCTGTGCGTTCGCGCACGACACCGGCATGATCGAATTCCGGCACCAGCGATTCCATCAGATTGAATACCGATTCGTACAGGGCAACATCCACCATTTGCCCCCGACCTGCGATGCATTCATCGCCCTCTTTGCCATTCCAGCGACCGCCCGTGACATCACGATGCCGCAAAGCCATCATCGCCCCGATCACCCCATGCAATGCAGCCACCGAATCACCGATAGATATGCCAACACGCACCGGCGGACGGTCAGCGTGACCAGAGACATAACGCAATCCCCCCATGGATTCACCAATCGCACCAAATCCCGGCAAATCCCGCATCGGCCCGGTTTGTCCATACCCGGACAAGCGCACCATGATCGTCGCTGGATTAATGGCATTTAATTGGTCATAGCCCAGTTGCCATTTCTCCAGTACGCCCGGACGATAGTTTTCGATAATGATGTCCGCATCAAGTGCCAGTCGTCGCGCAATTTCCTGGCCCTGCGCATCTTTCATGTTCAGCGTGATACTTTTTTTGTTGCGTGCCTGTACGCTCCACCACAGCGACGTGCCGTCTTTCAGCACGCGCCACTGACGCAGAGGATCGCCGCTGCCCGGCGATTCCACCTTGATGACTTCCGCACCAAATTCAGCCAGCATGCGCGAACAAAATGGTCCGGCAATCAAAGTGCCCAGCTCCAGAACTTTGATGCCAGCCAGCGGGCCGCGTGTTTTTTGTGTGTCGCTCATAAGTTCAGAAAAAAGTCAGCTTTTTAATTTCCCATGCCAGATTGGCACGCGCCTGCACATCAAAGCGCTCAGCCATCGCCGGAGTAAAGAACAATTTCTCACGCTCAGCAAAACGCTTCAACACCTTCACCCGCCCCGCCCGGAACAACGGTGCCGGCACCCACCGATACTCATTGCGTATCGCCTGGCTGTATTGCTGGTAAAAATCAGTCGTCGTACCCAGTATGGCAAGATCGAGATCGAGAAAGAAAGGCAGATCCGGTGCAATTTTTTTATTTACCGGCACTTCATGTCTGGCCGTCGCCAGTATGCATTGCTGCACGTTCTGAATCACCGGGACATCAATGCCCAACCGCGACATGAGTACAGCCGCCAGCTCTGCGCTCTTTAACTCATTGTCATGCCGCCGCGTATCGTAGATCAGGTCGTGAAACCAGATCGCCAGTGCAATGACCGGAAAATCACGAATAGCGCTGCGGGCATTTTCTGCCTGTGTCAGCAATGCATGCACATGCGAGAGATTATGATAACTGCGATGCGGCTCAGAATAATGCTTTTCCAGCACCAGCCAGACTTCAGTTGCGCACTCTGCCCGCACGGCAATTGCACGAATCAACTCATACCACTGTTGCCGTAACTTTTCTTTTTGCTGGTGCGGGATCAGAAACATGGCGAAGTCAGTCAGGTTGAACGCCGATCCAGCATCGCTCTGGCAATCGTGCTGGCATCGACATATTCCAGTTCGCCGCCGACCGGTACACCGCGCGCCAGCCGGCTGACCCTCAGCCCCCGGGCTTTGAGCGTTTCGCCGATATAGTGCGCCGTTGCTTCGCCTTCAGCAGTGAAGTTGGTCGCCAAAACCACCTCTTTGACAATGCCATCACTGGCGCGTTTCATCAGCCTGTCGAGATGGATTTCTTTCGGACCTATCCCGTCCAGCGGCGACAGTCGTCCCATCAGTACAAAGTACATGCCTTTGTACGTCAAGGTGCGTTCTATCATCATCTGGTCTGTCGGCGTTTCAACCACGCAAAGCATGCTCGTATCGCGCTCGGCATCCAGGCAGGTTTCACAAACCTGGCTTTCGGTAAACGTATTGCACGATGC
>JAGWUK010000270.1 GCA_028868455.1 Burkholderiales bacterium
GAGGACGAACAAGAGCTCTTCCAGACTATCCGTATTGTTGCTTCTTCTGGCCAGTAGCGGCGTCGCTTGCGGGTCGAGTATGATGAAGTCTGCTTCATTGCCAGTCGCAAAACTGCCTATCGTGTTGTCCAGTTGCATGGCACGCGCGGAACCCAGCGTCGCCAGATAAAACATCCGCGTTGCTGGCAAATAATGACCGCCCATGCGTGCGACTTTGTACATTTCATTCATGGTCTGCAACATTGAAAATGACGTGCCACCGCCGACATCGGTCGCCAGCGACAATGGCATGCCGGCGGCATTGGCGTTGTCGAAATCAAATAAGCCGCTGCCCAGAAAAAGATTCGACGTCGGGCACAAAGCGATGGCCGATTGCGTTTCTGCCATGCGCTGGCGATCGGTCTGATCCAGCCAGATGCAATGCGCATACATCGATCGGGGCCGCAATAGCCCGTAATGATCGTAAATATCCAGATAGCTGCGTGCCTGCGGAAACAGCGACCGCGCCCATGCACACTCATCCTTGTTTTCGGCGACATGCGTCTGGACAAACGTGTCCGGATAACGCGCGGCCAGCTCGCCCGCCAATTGCAGTTGCGTTTCGGTTGAGGTCGGCGCAAAACGAGGAGTGATCGCTACCATCTGGCGTCCGCGCTGATGCCATTTCTGAATCAGTGCTTCGGTGTCACGTGCGCCACTTTCGGCTGTATCGCGCAGGAATTCCGGGCAATTTCTGTCCATCAGCGCCTTACCTGCAATCATGCGCACATTGCGTTTTTCGCTTTGCGTAAAAAACGCTTCGACCGATTCCGGATGCACGGTGCAATACACCATGGCCGTTGTCGTGCCGCAGCGAATCAACTCATCGATAAAGAACGAAGCAACTTCATTGGCATGCTCCAATGAAGAAAACTGTCTTTCGGTCGGAAACGTGTATTGATCCAGCCATGACAATAAACCGGGCGCCGGTGAGGCAATCATGTCCGTTTGCGGGTAGTGAATATGGCTGTCGATAAATCCCGGTGCGAGAATTTTTCCGGGAAAATGCTGTACTTCCAATTCCGCCGGAATCAGCTGTTTCAGTGCCGCATAGTCACCAGCGGCTGATACACGATCACCGTCCAGCAGCAATACACCATCGGTATGCCATTGCACCGCCTGTTCGTTATGCAAAGGGTCGTCGGTAAAATGCAGCAGGCTGGCGCGAAAAGCTTGGGTAATTGGCATGGGATTTAACTTTGAGAATTCGTATTGTCTGCAAGCGTGACACGCAAAGTGCTGATGGCGCGCAAAATCGCTTCGCCGGTCGCAGGTGCGGTCAGTGCAGGATTAAACCGGTCATCAGCAACACTGGCAATCGCATCGCGCAACGCAAAGAAAACAGAAAACGGCAACAATAAAGGCGGTTCGCCGACGGCCTTGGAACGGTGGATACTATCCGCGACATTGCTGTTTTTGTACAGCCGCACACGAAAATCTTCGGGACAATCTGAAATGGCCGGAATCTTGTATGTGGAAGGCGCATGTGTGGTCAGCTTTCCGTCTTTGTTCCACACCAGTTCTTCCGTGGTCAGCCAGCCCATACCTTGAATAAACGCCCCTTCCACCTGGCCGATATCGAGCGCCGGATTGAGCGAATTGCCCGCATCATACAGGGCATCGGCGCGTAGTAATTTCCATTCGCCAGTCAGGGTATCGACGATCACTTCGGACACGGCAGCACCATAGGCATAATACGAAAACGGATTGCCGGTCATGCTTTTTCCGTCCCAGTGCAAGCCCGGCGTCGCGTAAAAACCATCCGACCATAATTGCACGCGTGCCAGATAAGCCTGATGGATCAATTCGGCAAAAGCGATTTGCCTGCCATTCACATGCACCTGTCCCGCGTAGAAGGCCACAGTAGTTGCGCTGCCGCCATAGGTTTTGATGGCGAAATCGGTCAGCCTGTCGCGTATCTGACGCGCGGCATCCTGAGCTGCCTTGCCATTCAGATCGGCACCGGTGGACGCCGCAGTGGCCGACGTATTGGCGACTTTGCTGGTATCCGTTGCCGCAATCCTTACCGAGGACAGGGGAATACCCAATTCGTGAGCGACGACCTGCGCTACCTTGGTGTTGACGCCTTGTCCCATTTCTGTGCCGCCATGATTGACCAGCACAGAACCATCCAGATATACATGCACCAATGCACCGGCCTGATTCAGATGCGTGACATTAAAGGCGATACCGAATTTATGCGGCGTCAGCGCCAGGCCTTTTTTGAGCACGGGGCTGCTGGCATTGAAAGCACGGACAGCAGCGCGACGTTGCTGATAATCGCTGCTGTGCTCCAGCTCGGTGACCAGTTCGTGAATCACATTATCGACGACCTTTTGACCATAATGCGTGACGTTGCGTCCTTCCGCATCATTGCGGCCATAAAAATTCAGCTTGCGGACTTCCAGCGCGTCCTTCCCCAGCAGACGGGCGATGTCGTCGATCACATATTCAATCAGCAGCGCACCTTGTGGCCCGCCAAAACCGCGGAAAGCCGTGTTCGACTGCGTATTGGTTTTACCGCACAAGGCACGGATATCGACGTCGGATAAGTAATAGGTGTTATCGACATGGCAGACCGCGCGCGTCGCAACAGGGCCGGACAAGTCGGCTGAAAATCCGGCGCGCAAGATCATGTCGATTCTGGCACCAAGGATCAGACCTGTATCGTCATAGCCGATGTCGTAGTCGTAATGGAATTCATGGCGCTTGCCAGTGACTTGCATATCGTCATCGCGATCCGCACGCAACTTGACGGGTCTGTGCAAATGATGCGCACACATCGCGGCGACCCCGGCCCACAAGGCAGATTGCGATTCCTTGCCGCCGAATCCGCCGCCCATGCGTCGGCACTCCACTTGCACAGCATGCGAAGGCAAGGCCAGCGCATGGGCAATCACATGCTGCATTTCACTCGGATGCTGGGTCGAACACGCGACCAGCATGCCTTGTCCTTCTTTCGGCATGGCATATGCAATCTGGCCTTCCAGATAAAACTGTTCCTGGCCGCCAACCTGCCAGCGACCTTGCAAACGATGTGGCGCAGAGGTCAATGCCTGATCTGCATCGCCGCGCCGCAAGGCCATCGGCGGCAGGACAAACGACTGCGCTTCCGCCGCCGCGCGCGGCGACAAAACTGCCGGCAAGGCTTCGTATTGAATGTCCGCCAGGCGTGCTGCACGGCGTGCCTGGTCGTGGCTTTCCGCGACCACGGCAAAGATCGGCTGCCCGACATATTCAACAACGCCATCAGCCAGAATCGGGTCGTCTTTGATAATCGGGCCGCACTGGTTGGTGCCGGGAAAATCCCTGGCGGTATAGACCGCAACAACGCCTGGCATCTTCCGGACGGCATCCAGATTCATGCTGATCACGCGGGCATGCGCATGGGATGACAAGCCGAGCGCAGCGTGCAGCGTGCCATGCAATTCCGGTATGTCGTCGGTGTAGGTCGCGCTGCCGCAGACGTGCAATACCGCAGATTCGTGCGGGTGTGATATGCCGACTTCGGCCCAGGCAGTAGTCAGTGGCTGATTCATACGGATTCCTCCGTGCCTGTGCAGGCAAAGGCATTGACTGCGCTGGCCGGCAATGGCGATTCGGGCCGGGTTTCCAGCCAGTAGCGACGCAACAGATTTTGTGCTGTCTGTACGCGATATGTACTGCTGGCGCGCATATCCGACAACGGTGCATAGTCTTGCGCCAGTGCATGTATGCCAGCCTGCAGCGTGGTTTCGCTCCACGCTTGTCCCTCCATTGCAGCTTCGGTCAGCGTCGCGCGTTTCGGTGTCGCTGCCATGCCGCCGAATGCGATTCTGACTTGTTGCAATACCCCGTTTTGCAATTGCGCAGAAAACGCCGCGCACACGGCAGAAATGTCCTGATCAAAACGTTTGGCTAATTTGTAGGTACGGAAAATCTGCGTCGCGCGCGGCAAAGGAATGCGAACCGATGCGACGATTTCATCCGCACGCAAATCTTTCTTTTGATACGCGAGATAAAAATCTTCCAGAGGCAGTTCGCGACGCCCGGCACTGCCTTGCAATACCACGGTGCTGCCCAGCGCAATCAGCCACGGCATCGAGTCACCGATCGGCGAGCCATTGGCAACATTCCCGCCCAAGGTGCCAGCATGGCGTATCGGCAAGGAGGCGAATCGTTGCCATAGCTCTTGCAATTCTTTCGGGTAGTAGCGGCAGATGGCGCGGTAGGCATCGTCAAGGCTGACCGCCGCGCCGATCTCAAGCATATCGTCCTGCACGGTCAGCGCGTGCAATTCGGCCACCTGCCCCAGATAAATCAGATCGCCAAGATCGCGAAACTGTTTGGTGACCCACAGCCCGACATCGGTGCCGCCCGCCAGCAGGCAGGCCTGTGGATGCGCCTGCCGCAGTTGCACCAGTTCTTGTAAGTTGCGCGGTGCAAAGAAATGCTGTCCCTGATGCGCATAGTCGAGCGCTGTTTCTCTTTGCAGGCTGTGCAAGGTCGCAGCCAGCGCTGCGGTATCAAATTCGTGCCGGGGGAGTTCCTCCATGCGATGCGCCGCATCGATGATGGGGCGGTAACCTGTGCAGCGGCACAAATTACCGGACAAGGCGATATCAATCTGCTTGCGTTGCAATGGCGGCGACGCCGCGTCGCGTTGCAAATACAAATCCCACAAGGACATGACAAAACCGGGAGTGCAAAAGCCGCATTGTGAACCGTGGCACTCCACCATTGCCTGCTGCACAGGATGCAGTTGTGGTGTCATTTGCGCCGTTGTTGCCGGAGACTGTAAATCCTCAACGGTAAAAATCGCTTTGCCATCCATTGCCGGCATGAACTGCAGGCAGGCATTCACGGATTTCATTTCTACTTTGCCGTTTTTCAGTTCGCCGACGACCACGGTGCAGGCGCCGCAGTCACCTTCCGCGCAGCCTTCTTTGGTGCCGGTGCAGTGCAGGTCTTCGCGCAAATGTTGCAGCAGGGTTCGCGTCGGTGCGTGGTTTTCAAGCTGCCGGATCTGATTTCGGTAAAAGTAGCGTATCGGTTCAGACATGAATTTTGATCCTGAGAGGTTGAAAAATGGCATGCGCGGAAAAATATTTTCATTCGGCGTCAGCTTATACCCGGAAGATTAGCATTCTGCCACGCACACCTTATATAAAAATAATGATGCAGATTATCAGTGCATCAATTCGAATTTGTAGTCCGGATTTCAGGCAAATATCGAACAATATTCCGTGCTGCACTAGTAA
>JAGWUK010000271.1 GCA_028868455.1 Burkholderiales bacterium
AGGACTTTTGCACCGAGACTGCCGCCAACCACCAAAATATGCAAGGCACCAGTGCGCGCCGCATAGCGTGCCGCTGGCACAGGAAGTTCGCATATGTCTTTGCGAATCGGATTACCGGTCAACTGTACCTTTTGATTATTCTTCTGCTGCGCCGAAGGTAACCCAAACAAGAGTTTGCTCGCAAAAGGCTGTAGCGCCTTATTCGACAGCAATAATGCCGCATCGGCATTCATCAGCACGACAGGTTTGCCACGCAGAGCTGCCATCATTCCACCGGGCACCGTCACATAACCGCCCATTCCAAGGACGACGTCTGGCCTGCGTCTACCGATGATACGTAAGCATGTAAAAAAACTATTCAGCAGCTTCCAGCCGCCGACCAAAGTATGTCGCCATCCTTTGCCGCGCAAACCGGAAAAATCTATGCTGTCCATGTCCACACCATGCTTAGGTACGATCTGGCACTCCATGCCTGTCAAGGTGCCGAGCCAGGTTACCTGCCATCCGCGCGCGCGCATGGCATCTGCAATCGCCAGCCCCGGAAAGATATGACCGCCGGTGCCCGCAGCCATAATCATCAATCGCTTTTGATTTTGTGCGTTCATATACGACCTCCGCGCATCAAAACCCGATTTTCATAATCTACCCGCAATAGGATCGCCAACCCGACGCAGTTGAGCATGACGCCAGAGCCACCGTAGCTCATTAAGGGAAGAGTCAGTCCTTTGGTCGGCAACAATCCCAAATTCACGCCCATGTTAATGAAAGCCTGTACCCCTATCCATATTCCTATGCCTTTGGCGGTCAGCCCTGCAAAGGTCTGGTCCAAAGCGATTGCCTGACGGCCAATTTCAAATGCGCGTTTCAATAACCAATAGAACAGTAAAATCACCGCCATTACACCAACGAAGCCCAGTTCCTCACCGATAACGGCCAGCAGGAAATCGGTATGCGCCTCTGGCAAATAGTGCAGTTTTTCTACGCTTCCACCTAAACCCACGCCAAACAGTTCTCCGCGTCCGAATGCAATCAGCGAATGCGAAAGCTGATACGCCTTGCCCAGAGCATTTTTTTCCACCCAAGGATTGAGGTAGGCAAAAATCCGCTCACGGCGCCATGGCGACAAAACAATCACCAGAGAAAAAATGCCAACCAGCGTTGCCGCGATGCCACCGAACCAGATACCGTTAATACCGCCTAAAAAAAGAATGCCCATCGCGATACAAACAATCACGCCGAACGCGCCCAGATCCGGCTCCAACAGCAAAAATAGACCTACGACACCGACTGCCATCAGCATCGGCACAAAACCCTTGGTCAGTTTGTGCATGTACTCTTGCTTACGGACCGTGTAGTCCGCAGCATAAAGCACCATGAATAACTTCATCAGTTCAGAAGGCTGCAGATTGAAGACTTTGAACGACAGCCATCGCTTGGCACCATTCACACCTTTACCTAATCCCGGAACCAGTACCGCGAACAGAAGCACCAACGTGATTACAAATAAATACGGTGCAAGTTTTTGCCAGACGACAATCGGCACACGGAATACAAATGCAGCAACGATGACGGATGCCGTGATAAACAAAGCCTGACGCGTCAAAAAATGTGTATTGGTATAGTTGGCATATTTAGGTGAATCCGGCAAAGAAATGGATGCGGAATACACCATGACCATGCCAAATAACATCAGGATCATCGTTACCCAGACCAAAGGCTGGTCGTATTCCATCATTTTGGATCGATTGACCAGCTGTGTCGGCGGTGCCGGAGTAAAGAAGGGTGACCAGCGCTGCAAGGGAAGAAGTAATTGCTTCATTAGCACACCTCCCCACGAGCCAGGCCAATTTCGCGCACAGCATCAATGAATACTTGCGCACGATGTGCATAATTGCGGAACATATCGAAACTGGCGCAGGCTGGCGAAAGCAAAACGATATCGCCTTCAGTTGCCTGAGATGCCGCGGCCTCAACACATTGCTCAAGGCTGGAAAATTCAGAAATGGGGACGCCGCTTGTCAGCAATGCCTGACGGATTTCTTCTTTGGCTTTTCCGATTAATAAAACTTCTTTCGCGTAACGCTCGACCGGATCAGCCAATGCGGAAAAATCCTGCCCTTTACCTTCGCCACCAGCAATCAGAATAATCCGTTTTTGTAGCGATAATGCCTGTTGACCCAAGCCTTTTAAGGCGGCAACAGTTGCTCCGACGTTGGTGCCCTTGCTGTCATCAATGTAATCAACGCCGGCAACCGACGCAACCAATTCAACACGATGCGGCTCGCCTTTGTATTCGCGCAAGCCATGCAACAAGGGAGCGAACGGTAGCCCAATTGCACGACAAAGCGCCAGCGCGGCCAAAGCGTTGGCAGCATTGTGCTGACCACGGATTTGCAACGCGTCAACCGGCATCAGGCGTGAAATGATGACAGGTGTTTCTTCCGCTTCCTTCTTTTTACGCCGGGCACTGGAAGCTGGACTATCGTCGCTACTGGTAGCAGTCGCAAGCCAGCCCATGCCATGCTCGTTAAGTAAGCCCATGTCATTGACATGCAGCGGTGCGCCGGTACCAAAGGTTACAACTGGAGATCCGGCACGTTGCATTGCCATCACCAACGCATCATCTCTGTTGAGCACTTGTATCGTGCTTTCACCGAAAATTTTTGCTTTGTCGGCGCAATACGCTTGCAAATTTCCATGCCAGTCGAGATGATCCTGGCTGATGTTCAGCACTGTGGCAACATCGGCCTGAAGACTGCCAGTCGCATGCAATTGAAAACTGGATAACTCCAATACCCAGACCTGCGGCAATTCTTCGCGATCTAACTTGTCACACAACACATCCAGAACCGCCGGACTGATATTGCCTGCAACCTGAACAGACAAACCAGCACGTTCACATAGCATGCCAGTCAAACTCGTTACGGTCGTTTTTCCATTGGTGCCTGTAATCGCGATGAGTTTCGGCTGATATCCTTGCGCTGACTTCAGGTCGTTTAGCGCCTGCGCAAACAATTCGATCTCGCTGACAACAGGTATCGACCGTTCTAGCGCAACCGGCAGCAACGTACGCAATTCCTCTAATGGCGACAATCCAGGACTGACGGCAAGCAGTTCAATGTTATCCAGCAAATCTGCAGCAAACTCAGCGCCGACAAACTCAATATCTTCAGATAGGGCAAGTAAGGCGGGCAATCGGTCTGGGCGTTCGCGCGTGTCAGCGACACGCAGCCGGGCACCGGAGCGCAGCAGCCAGCGAGCCATCGCCAATCCGGTTTCACCCAGACCTAAGATCAATACATGTTTGCCGGAAAAACTCATAAAGCGCTATTCAATCAATTCAATTCTGTCAGATTCAACGTAATTTCAACGATGACAAACCAAGCAATACCAACAACATCGTGATGATCCAGAAACGAACAACAACTTGCGTTTCCTTCCACCCTTTTTTCTCGAAATGGTGGTGCAAAGGCGCCATCAAGAACAGGCGACGCCCTTCACCAAATTTTCTTTTTGTGTATTTAAAATAGGTAACCTGAAGCATGACCGATAAAGTCTCAGCGACAAAAATACCGCCCATGATGAACAGCACAATTTCCTGACGCACAATCACGGCAACCGTTCCCAGAGCGCCGCCTAACGCCAGCGCTCCGACATCTCCCATAAAAACTTGAGCCGGATGCGCGTTAAACCACAAAAATGCCAGGCCAGCGCCTGCCATAGCTCCGCAGAAAATCAATAACTCGCCCGCACCTGGTATATGCGGTATCAACAAGTATTTTGAATAACCGACATGTCCAGTCAGGTAAGCAAACAGTCCCAGCGCTGATCCCACCATAATGGTTGGCATAATCGCCAGGCCATCTAAGCCGTCTGTAAAATTCACTGCGTTGCTGGTTCCGACGATCACGCAATAGGTCAATGCAATAAATCCCCATACACCAAGCGGATAGCTGACCGATTTAAAGAAAGGAACGATTAAGTCCGCTTTAGGTGGCAAATCCATATTAAAACCGGACTGAACCCAGGCAATAAATAACTCCATGACTTTTGCATTGCTGGGTGCCGAAACAGAAAACGCCAGATAAAAAGCAGCAGCGAGACCGATCAGCGACTGCCAAAAATATTTCTCGCGTGACCGCATTCCCTCCGGGTCTTTGTACACGACTTTGCGATAATCATCGACCCAGCCGACTGCTCCATATCCTAGCGTAACGATCATCACAACCCAGATAAAGCGATTACTGAGATCGGCCCACAGTAAAGTCGAAATACCAATTGAAATCAATACCAAAACGCCGCCCATGGTCGGCGTTCCAGATTTCACTAAATGCGTTTCCATTCCATACGAACGTACAGCTTGTCCTACCTTCAAACGGGTCAACATACGAATCACGGCCGGCCCTGCAAAGATGCCGATCGAGATAGCAGTCATCGTGGCGAACACGGCACGGAAAGTGATAAATCCGAAAACGCGCAATACGCCCAGATCCTGCTTAAAATATTCTGCCAACCAAAGCAACATGCGAATGTATTCCTCTCTGTTATTGTTGTAATGTTGTATTGCCTGAGGCGAGCAGATGTGCGACTACCCGCTCCATTCTCATAAAACGCGAACCTTTGACGAGCACAGTACTTTGGCTCTTTGTGCCACTGTCCAATGCCAGAAACAGTGAATCAATATCGTGGAAGTATTGTGCCGACACACCGAACCCAATCGCGGTATGGCGTACCAGTTCGCCTAAAAGCAGTAATTGTTCAATTCCTTGAGAACGTGCGTATTCACCGATTTCGCGATGGAATTCCTCGCCGCTATCGCCAACTTCGCCCATATCTCCGAGAATCAGTGTGCGACGTCCGCTCAGCTGTGCGAGAACATCAATGGCAGCACGGACAGAATCAGGATTGGCGTTGTAGGTATCATCGATGACCGTTACGCCATTTGCCGCTAATTTACGCTGCAAGCGTCCGTTGACAGGACGGAAGTTTTCCAACCCACGTCGAATCGCGTCGTGAGAAATGCCGATACTCTGACAACACGCCGCTGCAGCCAGCGCATTCAGTACGTTATGCTGTCCGGCAGCGTTCAACTGGATTTTAAGTTTACTGTCTGAAAAATCTATCTCCAGCGCGCTGCCAAACGGTGTCGCGAGAAATGTACCTTTGACGTCTGCATCTTCAGAAATGCCAAACGTCTGTATCTTTCGTTGGCCAGTTCGCATTGCATAACTACGCCATAATTCCGTATAGGCATCCCCCGC
>JAGWUK010000272.1 GCA_028868455.1 Burkholderiales bacterium
TTCCGGAATATCCAGATTGATGTCGCGCAAGGCGACGACTTCTTTGTCTGCGGTCTTGAAGATTTTATTGACCGCTTGCACTTGTATATGTGAGCTACTCATCTTAATTCTCCAGACCACGGTGCCAGCGCAGCAAGTGGTTATTCAATTTATTCATCACGAGATCAATCATCAATCCCAGCATACCGATGCTGATCATTCCAGCGATAATTTTGTCGGACCAGAAATATTCGCGCGCCTCCAGAATCCGGAAACCCAGACCATTGTTAACGGCAATCATTTCAGACACGATCACGACGATAAAAGCAGTACCGATACCGATACGTACACCGGACAAGATATAAGGCACGGCCGCTGGCAGCATCACGCGTACAAACATGGTGGTCTGGCTGGCTCCCAGATTGCGCGCTGCGCGAATATAAATGCCGTCCACATGGCGTACGCCGGCAATCGTGTTCATCAATACAGGAAAAAATGCGCCAATAGCAATCAGGAAAATCGCTGGTGGATTCCCCAGCCCAAACCACAATATCGACAACGGAATATAGGCAATCGGCGGAATCGGACGTAACACCTGCATCAGCGGATTCATCCAGGCATAGACGCGCTGGCTGGCTCCCATCGCCAATCCCAACGGTAAGGCCAGTGCAGCACCGACAGCAAAACCAGCCAGCACCCGATACATACTGCCGATGGTGTCGCGGATCAGCTCGCCGGAAAATATCCAGGCCAGCCAGCTCATTTGTGCCGGATCGTACGCTTCGTATGGCGATGCGTATTCAATCCATTTTTTTACCACTGCCAGCGGTGAAGGCAAAATTTGTGGATTCACCCAGCCCATGCCGGTCACCAGTTGCCAGAAAAGGATAAGCAGAACGGGCACCACCAGCCCCGCGCCTATCTCGCGCCAATTGAGTTTCATGTTTATTCCTTAGAGAAATTAAGGGAACAGGAGCCGTGCACATGGTGTGCCTGTCCTTGTCCGCAGCTTTTTTTTGCCCGCCGGAGTACCTTGCTTGTTGCGTCAGCCTCCACGATGTAATGCGGGGGCTGACGCGGACAAAGAAATTCAGGCAACTCCGGTGTCAGATTTGTCCGTGAATTACTGGATGTTCAGACTTTTTTTCGCTTGTTCCAGCATGTCGGTTTTGACCCAATCGGTCGCCACAGGTGCCTTGCTCATTTTACCCACGCCGTATTTTTGCATCAGATCAGTTGTGGTCTGGATGTGCTGTGGCGTCAGATCATAGGAGTAAGGAGAATTGCCGATGGCGTTCACGAAATCCTCGTGACTGATCTGGCCTTTGAACATATTTTCACGCACATATTTTTCAGCCAGATCTTTGTTTTCGATAAAGGTCTTGGTCGCTTCAACGAAACAACGCATGAACTTTTCTGCCACAGGGCGATGCTCTTTATAAAACTTCTCGGTCATGACCAGTGTACGCACTGGCTCGCCGATCGGTGTGTCATACGGTTTGATGATTTCTTTGCCGTAACCTTTGTTGATAGCTTGCGAAGAATACGGTTCGGATTGCATGATTGCATCGACGTTTTTACCCAGCAAAGCCTGATTCAGGTCGGGGAAGCCGAGGTAAATGATTTGTACGTCTTTGCCTGGCTGGTCAGAATAGCTCAAGCCATTTTGCGACAATTCGGCTGCCAGCAAAATATCCTGGATACCACCGCGCGTCACGCCGACTTTTTTGCCTTTCAGATCCTTGACCGTCTTGATGCCCAGGTCGCTGCGGCCAACCATGCGGGCACCGCCCTTGGCAAAACCGGCGACCAGATAAATAGGTGTGCCTTTAGCGCGCGCAGAAATCGCCGCTTCAGATGACACGGCACTGACGTCGAGTTCGCCAGCAATCACCGCCTGCATAGCATCCAGACCTTTGGCAAACACACGCTCTTCCACTTTAATACCGCATTTCGGCGCGATTTCTTTGATATACGAGACGGCACCGTAATGGGCGAACTTCAGATTTCCAAGACGTACAACGTCTTCTGCCTGCACAGAACCAGCTACCAATCCAGACAACACCAAGCTACCGACCAAGATTTTCTTCAACATCATTGTCTCCTTTGTTTTTAAAAATTGGACTTACGCAAAATGACACCAGCAAAGTATGTAAATCAGACCAACCATTTCGTATGATCAACTTCCCATATGCCGCTGGGCCGGTTTTGCATCAGTTCTAAATGGAACCGCTTGTTTGTACAGCACAGACCATGCCAAGTTACGACATTCACTTAAGTCTTTGATTTTATTCACACCAAACCTATTCACCATTCACCGTTCGTCCGGAAAACCGCAAAAAATTCTCCGGAATTCCAGATTTTCAGCCAGATCAAACTGGATTGTTACGCGACTATCGTTAGCGCAAAAATTTGCCATCTCGACCAATCATGGTGAGATCGACAAATTCGCTGCCGCCGTGATCTTTGTCGCTGTACGACACCATCAGTCCGCCAAGATCGTAATGACGCATGGTTTCCAATGCACGGATCAGCCCGTCGCGCGTAAGATTGCGACCGCTGCGACGCAGCCCCTCGACCAAAACTTTGGCAGACACAAAACCTTCCATCGCCGCATACGAAACGGGGACGTCATAACTTTTGGCCACGAGCCGGAATTCTTGTCCCAGTATGGTCGACATCAGATATGGTGCGGGCATAATTTGCGAAACGATGACACCCGTTGCCACTGGCCCTAATGCATCAATAAACGATTGCGAAGCGTTATTGGACAAGGTCATGATTTGCAGCGCCGGATCTTGTGCGCGCAAGCCACGTATGATTTCTGCGGCCGTCGTCGCCGAACTGGCAAGAATCACGGCTTTCGCTTTAGACGCAATGGCCGCGGCGACCGTTGCCTTGACGTCCGGTTTGACACGGGCAAACTTCACGATCACCGACGGCTTCAGTTTGAATTTATCCATCGCACTGTTAAATCCTTCCATCGCATCATTGCCAAAGCTGTCATCCACATGAATCATCGCGATATCTTTGATGCCTATCGTGGAAAACTGCTCGACCGCCTTGTGTACTTCATCCTGATATTTGGCGCGCACATTAAACACGTAGCGATTAACCGGTGAATGGAACACCATTGCACCAGTGCTTGGTGCGATCAGAGGTACCTTATCCGCCGCCAGCAATGGCAATATCGCCTGGGTGTGTGGCGTGCCGCGACTTTGAAACAAGGCAAACACATGGTCTTTCTTTATCAACGTCTCGGCGTTTTTTGCTGCAGTGGCTGGATCGAACTTGTCGTCGAGCGTACGCAATTCCAGCTTGCGGCCGTGTACGCCACCATTTTTATTGACGTTGGCAATGTAGGCATTGGCGCCAGCCGTCATTTCCTTGACAGGACCGGCAATCTGGCCGGTCAGGCCAACGGTCTGGCCAATCAGAATTGTATTGTCGGTGACGCCATCTTCCGCCTGAACGGCTGTCGCCATCATGCCGACGGCAAGACTCAGGACGAGTCGTGACATGCCGCGAACAAGCTTGAACTTCTGCATATTGGTCTCCTGGGATACATGCCATCGAGGGTCGTGGCAATTATTGAATTATGGCAACAAGCAGTTTTCATTCCTGAATATGTCATTTCAGGCAACAACAAGGAATATCGCCGATACGCAGCATGGAGGACATACGTGAAAACACGTAAACGTGCGGATTTCCGCCAAATTATCTGGATTACCGCATTTTCTACTCCGAAAAATTCTGATTTTTCAGAAAGAAGTCATATCGATGAATGACTTCCCCGCGAATTGCGGCGGCGTGGCGCGACGATCAGGTAAAATGCGAGCTTCGTCTGCGCCGGATGCTCAGCTACTCGCACCGTCGGCATCACCCTTATGAATTTTTCTGAAGATAGCCTGATTTAACCATGCTCGATAATCTTACCCAGCGCCTTGCCAAGGTCGTCAAGACCATGCGCGGCGAAGCCCGTCTGACTGAATCCAATACCGCCGAAATGCTGCGAGAAGTCCGCATGGCATTGCTGGAGGCCGACGTCGCCCTGCCCGCCGTGCGCGAACTGATCGCCCGCGTCAAGGAAAAAGCCATGGGCGAAGAAGTGATTTCTTCGCTGACGCCTGGACAAGCTCTGGTAGGTGTCGTTCAAAAAGAACTGGCCGCGTTAATGGGCGCAGATCTCGGTGAAGAGGCTTCACAACTTAGTTTTGCCTGCCAGCCGCCAGCAATCATTCTGATGGCAGGCCTGCAAGGTGCCGGTAAAACCACAACCGTCGGTAAATTAGCCAAATATCTGCGCGAGCAGAAAAAGAAAAAAGTGCTGACCGTTTCTGCTGACGTCTATCGTCCAGCGGCGATTGGCCAGCTGCAAACGGTGACCGAGCAAGTCGGTGCCGACTTTTTCCCGTCGCAAACCACCGACAAACCAGTCGATATTGCGTTGGCCGCGCTGGATTACGCTAAAAAACACTATCACGATGTATTGATCGTCGATACCGCTGGCCGTCTGGGTATCGACGAAGCGATGATGCAGGAAATTGCTGCCGTCCATGCGGCAGTCAACCCTATCGAAACCTTGTTCGTGGTGGATGCCATGTTGGGGCAGGATGCGGTCAATACAGCCAAGGCTTTCAATGATGCATTGCCACTGACCGGTGTCGTACTGACCAAGTTAGACGGTGATTCACGCGGCGGTGCGGCGCTGTCGGTGCGCTATATCACTGGTAAACCGATCAAGTTCGTCGGTGTCGCAGAAAAACTCGACGGACTGGAATCCTTTGATGCCACACGTATGGCCAACCGTATCCTCGGTATGGGCGATATTCTGGCACTGGTAGAGTCGGCACAAAAAGGCATGGACGTCGCGGCCGCGCAAGATCTGGCGCATAAGCTGAAAGGCGGCGGCAAATTTGACATGAACGACTTCAAACTGCAAATCGCCCAGATGAAAAACATGGGCGGCTTATCCAGTCTGATGGACAAATTGCCAGCACAGATGCAGCAAGCTGCCAGCGGCGCCAATATGGATCAGGCCGAAAAATCGGTGCGTCGCATGGAAGGCATCATCAACTCCATGACCCCCTTGGAACGCGCCAAACCGGAATTGATCAAAGCCTCGCGCAAGCGTCGTATCGCTGCCGGTGCCGGTGTACAGATTCAGGAAGTCAATCGCATGCTGGCGCAATTCGACCAGATGCAAAGTATGATGAAAAAATTGCGTGGCGGTGGCATGATGAAAATGTTGCGC
>JAGWUK010000273.1 GCA_028868455.1 Burkholderiales bacterium
AACACCTCGCTCAACGCCTGATTATCACGTGCAGCCAAGATCATGCGGCCAACACGCGGATCGAGCGGCAGCTTCGCCAGTTGGCGACCGACAGCCGTCAACTGGTTACTGTCATCCATCGCCCCCAGTTCTTGCAACAACTGATAGCCATCGGCAATTGCGCGCCCCAGTGGCGGCTCGATGAACGGAAAAGTTTCAACGTCCGTCAAGCGCAGGGATTTCATGCGCAAAATAACTGCTGCCAGCGACGAACGCAGTATTTCCGGTTCGGTGAATTTTTCGCGCTGATTGAACTCCTGCTCGTCGTATAAGCGTATACAAACACCAGCGGCGACGCGGCCGCAACGGCCGGCACGCTGATTTGCCGCCGATTGCGCGATCGCTTCGATCTGCAATTGTTCAACCTTATTGCGATAGCTGTAGCGTTTAACGCGCGCCAAACCGGTATCGACCACAAAGCGTATGCCTGGCACCGTCAATGAGGTTTCAGCGACATTGGTTGCCAGCACGATGCGGCGTGCATTCGAAGGTTTGAAAACCCGCTCCTGCTCCTGTGCGGACAAACGCGCAAACAGCGGCAAAATCTCCACGTGCGGCGGATGGTGTTTGCGCAGCGCTTCGGCGGCGTCGCGAATCTCGCGCTCCCCGGGCAGGAACACCAGCACATCGCCTGAACCGATACGACATAACTCATCAACCGCATCGGTGATGGCTGTCATCAGATCGCGCTCTTTATCTTTTTCACTGTCTTGTACAGGGCGATAACGCACTTCAACCGGGTACAAACGGCCAGAAACTTCGATCACCGGCGCCGGTTTAGGCTCGCCACCGCGTGTATCGGCAAAGTGATTGGCAAAGCGCTGTGCATCGATGGTCGCTGAGGTGATGATGATTTTCAGGTCACGTCGTTTTGGCAATAACTGCTTCAGATAGCCGAGCAGAAAATCGATATTCAGGCTGCGCTCATGCGCCTCATCAATGATGATCGTGTCGTATTGCCGAAGCAGCGGATCGGTCTGCGTCTCGGCCAGCAAAATGCCGTCCGTCATCAATTTGACAGATGCACCTTTGCTCAGCGTATCGGTAAAGCGCACTTTAAAGCCGACATGTTCACCCAGCGGCGAATTCAGTTCCTGCGCGATGCGTTTTGCGGTCGATGAGGCGGCAATACGACGTGGCTGGGTATGGCCGATCAAACCTTTTTGCCCGCGCCCAAGTTCCAGGCAAATTTTGGGCAATTGCGTGGTTTTACCGGAACCGGTTTCACCGCAGACAATAATCACTTGATGCTTTTGCAAAGCCTCGGCAATTTCGGCACGCTTGCCGGAGACCGGCAACTCTTCTGGAAAACGAATCACCGGCAAGGGATTGCGCAATGGCATGCTGGCCTCTGCCGCCGGCACGTTACCGGAAGCCTGGCGCGCATTTCCAACCGGCACTGGTCTGGTTGGCGCGCCTGCCTGCGGCTGAACACGTGCAGTACGCGCTTGCCCTGTGCGGCCAGTTGGCGCAACGGACGAAGCGCCACGCGGTTTATCAGACGAGGCGCCGGGAATTTTTTGCGACTGGCTTTCCTGCTTTTGCTGACGAAGTTGCTGGCCCAGTTCGCGCAAACCAGACAATCCGTCTATCGTGGTTGTCGGTGCTTTTTGGGGAGAGTGTTTGGGAGATTTATTTGAAGACATAGCGACGCGCATTATCCCAGATTTTGCGGGGCGACAGGTGAACCGCCGCCGCAAGCGCCCCGCCTTATCAATGACGCGAACCAATACTGCAGCACCAGCGATACCAGCATCGAAATTTCCCCTGTCCGGCGACCTGACATATTGCAGAAACCGCCTATACTGAAATGCATTGCAATGCGCATATGATTTAGCACATTGTGCTATGCGCACATTTGCATCTTGCCATTCACGATGGCAAGCGATGACGCCGCTGGAGTCGTTTTACATCAATCCGACAACACGATGCGTCGTTACGCTGACTTGTACCGATTTGCCAAGCAATGCGGGAGGCAGACATGAAAACCTGGCTATTTTTGCTCACTTTTCCGTTCTTGTTGGTTTCCTGTGCCGACACGTCACCGCTGCAAACCCAGCAACTCGTCCTCAACGATCAGGCTTTTACCGCGCCCGCCCAGACCATCGATGCGGAGCAAGTATTTGCTGTCACACCGGAAATGAAGCGCTACCTTGCGGAAAACATCCGTTTGCAGGGTGGTAAAAAAACGCTGGCCAGAAAACTGTTTGAAGCCTTGTCAACGCATGGTCAGATCAAGCTTGAATATGATGCCGAAATCACACGGACAGCCGCACAGGCCTTTGCCTCGCGCTCAGGAAATTGCTTGTCGCTGGTCATCATGACGGCGGCACTGGCAAAAGAACTCGGACTCGATGTGGAATATCAGAACGTATTGCTGCAAGAAAGCTGGAGTCGCAATAACGACCTGTATTTCGCCAGCGGCCATGTCAACATCATTATTGGCAGCAGGCCGAATATTTCGCTGGATCGCGATGGCGACAGACAGGCATTACTGATCGATTTTTTGCCGCCAGACGAGTTACGCGGGCAAAAGAGTGAACTGATTGATGAAAACACGGTTCTGGCCATGTATATGAATAATCGTGCAGCCGAGTCGCTGGCAGCGCACGATATGAACGCCGCCTATTGGTACGCGCGCGAAGCCGTGCGCCGCGCGCCGCGCCTCATCATTGCCTATAACACACTCGGCGTTATTTACCGCCAGCATGGCGACTTTGCTCTGGCGGAAAAGGTATTTAAGCAGATTTTGCAGCGAGAGCCAGACAATACGCTGGCACTCAGCAACTTGATCGAAGTGCTGCGCAAATCCGGCGCCGCCGGTGAGGCGGATCGCTACGCGCTCAGGCTGGAGCATTTGCAGCCTTATCCGCCTTTTTATTATTTCAATCGCGGATTGGCTGCGATGCAAAAAGGCGAGTACAAAAAAGCCAAGATGTTGTTTGAGAAAGAAATACAACGCGACCCGTATTACGACGAATATCATTTCTGGCTGGCGCTGGCGTATCTTCGTCTCGGCGAAATTCAGCAAGCCAAAGAGCAACTGGTGCTGGCACAAAAAAACAGCACGACACATCAGACTCTCAAACTCTACACCAGCAAACTGGAGCGTATCAAGGCGCTGTCGCGCCAGCAATAGCAGCGGGAATATTTGATCGCAGCCAGCGCCTTCTGATGGGCGACCCGGCCACAATCAGCACGCCAGTAACTGCACGCCGATCACCATTGTGGAAATTCGACCACGCCGGGCAATCATGTGAAGAAGCGTCTCAGATTATAATTGGCGGATGGAAAATCCCGTTCAATTCGTTCAGTGGCTGCGCTCTGTCGCGCCGTATATTCATGCCTTCCGTGGCAAGACCTTCGTCGTCGCCTTTCCTGGTGAACTGGTGCTGGCGGGTGCCTTGCCAGTGCTGGCGCAAGACTTATCTTTGTTGCATGCCTTAGGCATTAAGATCGTGATCGTGCATGGCTCACGACCGCAAGTCGCCGAGCAGCTGGCGTTGCGTAATGTTGAAGGACGCTTTCACAATGGCATCCGCATCACCGATACCGCTGCACTTGAATGCTCAAAAGAAGCTGCCGGCGAATTGCGTCTCGATATCGAAGCAGCGTTCAGCCAGGGTTTGCCAAACACACCGATGGCGCATTCGGCGATACGGATTATTTCTGGTAATTTTGTGACCGCCAAACCGATAGGCATTGTCGGTGGTGTCGATTTTGGCCTGACAGGCACAACGCGCAAAGTCGCCTATGACACCATAGACCGCATTCTGGATGCCGGTAGTCTGGTGTTATTGGGGCCACTGGGTTTTTCACCGACAGGCGAAGCATTTAATCTGACCATGGAAGACGTGGCTGTCTCGGCAGCGACAGCATTGCGCGCAGATAAGCTGATTTTTATTTCCGAAACGCCGATGATGATCAATCAGGAAGGCGACGAAATCCGCGAATTGTCATTTATTCAGGCCGAGCAAGAACTCAAATCCGACTATCTGCCTGCTGAATCGGCGTTTTACCTCGAACATGCGATCAAGGCCTCACGCGGCGGCGTTCCGCGTATCCATATCGTGCCATTTCAAATGGACGGGTCGGCGCTGCTGGAGTTGTTCACGCATGATGGCGTCGGGACAATGGTGTCGTCGGAAAACCTCGAAAGTCTGCGCGAAGCCACGATTGAAGACGTCGGCGGCATTATTAAGCTGATCGAGCCGCTGGAAGCCGATGGCACACTGGTCAAACGCGGTCGCGAATTGATTGAGCGCGAAATCAACTATTTCTCTGTCATTGAACATGATGGCGTGATCTTCGGCTGCGCTGCGCTATATCCTTTCCCTTTCGAGAAAATGGCGGAAATGGCTTGCCTGACCGTCAATCCCGATGCGCAGACCCAAGGCGATGGCGAACGCATTCTCAAACACCTGGAAAAACGCGCACGCCGTGCCGGTTTTCATTCGTTGTTTGTACTCACCACGCGCACCGAACACTGGTTTTTAAAGCGCGGTTTTGTCAAGGCATCCGTGGACGATTTGCCGAAAGACCGGCAAAAAATGTATAACTGGCAGCGCAAATCTTTAGTTCTGATCAAGCAGCTCTGAGTGACTGGCCTTATAATCGCTGCTGTTTTTATCCAGATTCATAGAGGAGTTACACCATGGCCCGCACGGTCCACTGCATCAAATTAGATAAAGAAGCTGAAGGCTTGGATTTTCCACCATACCCGGGCGAACTGGGTAAACGGATTTTTGAATCGGTGTCCAAAGAAGCCTGGGCGGGCTGGCTCAAGCATCAGACCATGCTGGTCAACGAAAACCGGTTGAACCTGGCCGACACACGTGCCCGCAAGTACCTGGCCACGCAAATGGAAAAACACTTTTTCGGCGATGGCGCCGACGCTGCAACCGGCTATGTGCCGCCAACGGAATAACAGACCGGCAGCGGCAAGACGCAAATGACCTTGCCCAGCGCAATCAAAAAAAGCCCACTCGCAACAGTGGGCTTTTTTGCTGATAGAGAAATGACAGACAGCAATCGACCGTCTCAGCCTAATCTTAGCACTCCCGACGCCGTCGTGAACGAAGCGTAAGCTTGCTGACATAATGCGACACAAAACATATACTCCCACATAGTATATTTTCAACATCCGCCAAATCCGCGCGCAGTCAGGCGATTTTTTATGAAAAT
>JAGWUK010000274.1 GCA_028868455.1 Burkholderiales bacterium
CTTGAAAACCCGGCTCAATGGCGAACAAATCTGCGTCGCTGATTTGCACTTCGGCAAAGCCCAGTTCCTTGCCCCAGGCTTTAATGCGGGCAGCCAGTGACGATAAATCCTGCTCGGTAAAGTTCACGACCAATGCTCCGCAACAAAGCGCAAACGGGCGCAAACCCTGCGCCGGAAAACCAGATTAATCATCAGCAAAGAAAAATTCGGCATGCAAAAACGTCGGCAAGAAAATCACCGGAATCCATAGAAGCCCGTATTTTGAGCCAGAAACCGCCAGATGTGGTCGGTTTCGTCGCCGCCGACAGAAAATGACTGCACAAAGCGACTAGCTGGAGCGCCCCGTCCCGGCACTACGGCGCAATGCCGTCTGCTCGGCCTGATGTTGCAATTGCACCAGACGCACGATCAGTTGCAGGCATTCAGTCATTTCATTTTGATGATGCAGAAAAAACCGCGCCGAACTATGCCGGTCGCGCCCGACTTTCACTGTCAGCCAGTCGCGCGGCGCATGACGGAACACGACTTCATCGGCATCGTCGTCGCCAATATACAAGGCGCACTGCTTTTCTTCGTGCCGCAGCAGGCATTCCAGCGCAAGACGCTTGTCCGGCGCACCTTGCGGCAATAAATGAATGCTGTATTTTCCGGCAATGATCTGCGGCGCCGGATGCAATTGCGACAGGCTGGCTTCAACGGCACGCGCGACTTTTTCGCGGTCGCGGGCAAAGCGAAAATGCACGCGGATAGAGCAGGCATTTTGCTCTATCGACAAACTCGGATCCATATCCTGCCAGCGCAATTGCTGCATGATCTGCTGCATCCAGTCGCTACAAATATCGCGGAACGGCAACACCATTGCTGGCGGCACTACCCCGCCTTCCGCGCCGAAATCGCCGATCAGGTAATGCGGTTTGGTCAATAAACGCTGACTGACATCGGCCACGCTACGTCCGGCAATAATCGCTACCGGCGCCACGGCGCACAGACTACGAAATCCGCGATACACGCCCAGAGTCATCCGTGCGCGTTCCGGCATGATCGACGTGGGAGACAAGGTGCCTTCAAAGTCAAAAGCAAACAAGGGGTGTGACTGAATCAGCGTGCGTAAGGCGTCTTCCCCATCGGGAGAAAGCAAATTCTTCATACTGGATTCCTATGCGCGGCACACTGCCCGATGTGGACAGTCGCTACTTTTTGGTGGATAGGAAGGGCGTCGTCGGCAAGGTACGCCGACACGTCGATGAAATTTAATGTTTTCGCGTCCATGGCCCGATGCGGTAAAGCTGCTCTTCTTCATGGTTGCTGTCGCCAAAATCGCCGGGACTAAATAAAGAGGTCACTGTACAGCCGACATTGTGTTCCAGAGAAAAACGCGTAAACAAACGTTGCGAAGCGGTGTTGGAAGGCGATATCGTTGTTTCGAGCCAGCGCAATTTGCGCCGGTGCAGACAGGTGTCGAGCAAAAACTCCAGCATGCGCCGGCCAACTCTCTTGCCACGCATTTCCGGCGCGACCGCCAGTTGCCAGACAAACAGCGTATCGGTTTGCGTTGGTGGAATATAGGCCGTGACAGCGCCAACCAGTTGTTCGTCCTGTATCGCCACGACGCAGGTTTCGGCATGATGCAGACACAGCAGCAAATAGGCATAACGGGAATTCAGATCCAGCGGCGGGCATGCCGCCACTAAATCGTACAAGGCATCCGCATCCTGCATCTGCGCCTGCCGCAACATCAGGCCGTCGGGCTTGGTCAGCGGTGCTGCAGAGGAAAAAAGACCCAAATCTATCTCCTTTGACGTTTCAGTACCAACACCCGCCGCGAACCTGCCGCGGGCGTACTGATCGTACATACGGAGAAACGGAATTCAGAGCAGACTGGCCGGCGCTTTCATTTCCAGCAAAGTCGCAAATTGTTCCAGCGCCACCACCAGCGTATGCCGGTCGTCTTCCGGCAAGGCATTCAGGGCGCTTTCAAAACCTTGCGGCAAGGCCGATGGCGCATTGTCGAGCAGACTTTGTCCGTCTGCTGTCACGGTCACATACACATTGCGCCGGTCTTTTGTGTCGCGTTCGCGTCTGACCAATGCTTTTTCTTCCAGCCTGTCAACAATCCCCACCACCGTGCTCGGACTTAAATGTATCGCCCGCCCTATCGCCTTTAAGGTGCTCGGCCCCAGCTGCGCAATCGCCATCAGGGCCACCAGTTGCGGCGAGGTGACATTGTGCGTGCCGGTCAGACGTTTCGACTGTAGCTCAACGCATTGAGCGATGCGGCGCACGCTTTGCAATATGCGGATGGAATCATTGACGGCGACGATGGTAGTAGTGTCATTCATGCCGCAAGTTTATCGTAAATCGACCGCTACTACAGCATGCAAATCGGCGCCAAACTGAGGTCTTCCGCCCAAAACAACACACAAAAATCGCACTGTCCCGTTTTCCGTCTCTCCAGATCAAGTAAAAATCATTTGCACAGAATTGCGGCAAAAATTGCTCCGTCAGCGCCAGCCCGTTTTGCAAACGGACACAGAACGCACCAACATCGCCAGACCAATTTTTGTACAGACCCTGATCGTGCAAAATACATCTATATCGAATCATATCAACAAAATTGATTTCAACACAAATTATTTTAGTCATTGTAAAATTCAGACAGACTTTTTCTGGCGGCAATCGGATGCAGCCAGAATTTTGCCTGCCATCCTCGTGCTATTTCCGTAGCGACCACGGCAGTCTCCAGCATGTCCTGTCAATCAACAATGAAAGGAAAATGCACATGCATTCCAGCGCATTGTCGTCTTTCCGTCTGGCGTCGCTCCCAGCTTCTTTGCCTCACTTCGCCTCCGTCCCGACGCGGCCACTGCCATGAACGATCTGCTGATCGTCGGCATGGCGTATTTTGAAGTGTTTGTCCCGCCCTTTCCTGCACCGGCAGCCGGCGAAGAGGTCTTTATCGACGGCATGCAACTGGCGCTTGGCGGCGCACTCAATACCGCCAGCGTGGCTGCGGCGCTTGGCATGCCGGTCAGTTTATGCCTGCCTATGGGCGGCGGACTGGTTGATCATGCAGTGGAAAAACTGGCGCACGAGCTGGGCATTCAATTGTTACCGATAAGCAGCCGCGACAATCCGGCCATTTCGCTGGTGTTCTCCGATGCGCGAGACCGCAGCTTTGTCAGTACCGCTGATCTGGATGCACTCATCACACTGGAACGTTTGCCCACCACCGACTGGATCCATGTTCCGGGACTCGAAGAAGCTGCGCGTCTGGCCATACCTCTAGCCGATGCAAGAGACAAGGGGGCGCAAGTCTCGGTCAGCGGCAGCTGGAGCCCGCAACAACTCTCCCGACTGGCGGCGCACCGGCATCCGCTCTGGGACCTGTTGATACTGAATGAAAAAGAAGCGCAGGCCGCCTGCGGCGATGCGCAGTCCGCGCCGCAGCAACTGGCAGGCGTCGCCCGCTCAGTGCTGGTGACGCGTGGCAGCGAAGGCGCATTTGGCGTGCTCGACGGTTATCCGCTGGATGTAGCAACACCACCGGTCGCGGTAACGGATTCAACCGGTGCCGGAGACGCTTTCTGCGCCGGTCTGATCGCCGCCCTGCAAAGCGGCCTGCCTGCCGAAGCGGCAGTGCAGTTCGCCTGCCGCAGCGCCGCGCGCCTGTTGCAGCAAACTGGCGGCCTGATGACCGATGCACGCCGCATGGCAGATTTAAAGGAAATTGTATGCAAACATTGAGTATTTTGGGCGGCGGCAGCGCCTACACGCCGGGCTTATTACAGGCACTGATTGCCCATGCGGCAGAATTACCGCTGAAAACGATCAGGCTGTATGACATCGATGCAGAAAGACTCGCCATCGTTGCGCGCCTGACGTCGGCAATGGCGCGTCAGTCCGGCATCCTGACGATTGAGGCCGTCACGACATTGGAGGCGGCAATTCAGGGTGCCGATATGATTCTCAACTCCACCCGCCCCGGCGGACTGGAAGCCAGACGCATTGACGAAACTTTGCCACTGGAATTCGATATTCCCGGTCAGGAAACCGTAGGCCCCGGCGGCTTTTTTTATGCCATGCGCTCGGTACCGCAAGCACTGCAAGTAGCGCGTCTGATGCAGACGCTTGCGCCACAAGCCATGCTGTTAAATTACACCAATCCCAGCAATATCGTGACGCAGGCGCTGGCCGATCACGGCGCCAATGTGATCGGCATGTGCGACCAGTCGGACGAAGATCTGCAGGCGCTGACCCATGCGCTGCAATTGCCGCCAAACTATGATTTTGTCTGCAACGGTTTAAACCATGCGACCTGGTATACAAACATGCGTCTGGACGGCAAATCGCTGGCCGAGTTAGCGCCTGCAATAACGGCGTTCAGCGATCTGCAAGCCCCGACCGAATTTGATGAAGAACATCGGCTGCGCTTTGTGTTTTCACAGGCAATGGCACGCGACAATCCGGGCTTTTGGCCTAATTCTTACCTGCCGTATTATTTGTACCCGTATTCGTTTGTCGAACAGGCAAAACGCGTCGGGCCGCGCAGCGACGTGGTTGCAGCCTCATTGCCAGCATACTATGCGCACTTTGCCGAAGAGGCGGCAAAGGACGTGCCGCAACTGCGCCTGTATCGCGGCTCTGCCGGGTTTGGCGATCTGGCCGTCAGCGTGATCCGCGCACTGGCGTCCGACACGCCGGTAGCACTGGTATTGAATCTGCCAAATCACGGCGCCACATCAGCGTTTGCCGACGACACCGTGATCGAGACACGGGTCATGCTGTCACGCAGCGGCATACAACGACTGCCGGCACCGCCCTTGCCGCCATCCTTCCATGCACTGGCAGCGCAGCTGGAAAATTATCAACGCCTCAGCGCCACAGCAACGGTCAATGGCGACCAGCAAAGCCTGATTGCCGCACTGGCAGCAAATCCGATGATCACGTCGCCAGCGATCGCAGCCGCCATGCTGGAACGCGCGCGAGAGCGCTATGGCAAGCTGCTGCCTGGCATACCAGCGTAGTTGGCCGGCATATGAAATCCCATCCTTTACTTGATCTGACAGACTGGGATACCTATGAACGCGTGGTCATCCTGTCGCCGCATCTGGACGATGCGGCATTGAGTTGCGGCGGCTTGCTGCATGCATTGCGTGATCGCGTTTCCACGCTGGTGGTCAGCATCTGCTGCGGCACACCTCAGGCCACCAGC
>JAGWUK010000275.1 GCA_028868455.1 Burkholderiales bacterium
GAAGCGATGACGGCAGGCGATCCGGCCACTAGCCATTACAACGGTTATGCGCATTCGTTTGCGGGGATGAGTGTGCAGTTTATTTTGTTTATGGCGATCGATGCCGGGATTGGCGTACTTGTTGCGCGTCGCATGGGTTTGTGGAATCGCTTGTTGGCAGCGCCAGTCGGCATGAATACCTTGATTCTTGCCAGAGCCATTTCATGTGCATTGATCGCTTCTGGATTGTTGGCGTTTATTTTTGCTATTGCTTTTCTGGTGTTTAAAGTGAACGTGAGCGGCAGCCTGCCAGGCTTTGTCGGCATTGCTCTTGCCTTTGCGATGATGGCGGCCAGTTTTGGACTGTTGATCGCTGCATTTGGTAAAACACCGGAAGCCGCGCGCGGTATTTCGATCTTTGCGACGCTGATTATGGTGATGCTGAGTGGTGCATGGATGCCTGCTTTTCTGTTCCCGCAATGGTTGCAGAATCTGACCTTGCTCATTCCTACGCGTTGGGCAGTCGACGGATTTGATGCGATGACCTGGCGCGGTCTTGATTGGTCTGCGGCGCTGCCTGCGATCGGCGTGCAATTGTTATTTACCTTGATGTTTGGCGCAGTCGCTTTATGGAAGTTTCGTCAGCAGCAAGTCGACATCTGACGTCGACAAGGTCGTGGTGGCGAAGTTCCTTTGATTTGGTATCTGAACGTAACGCCGGATTCAACCTTGTTTCAATTCAATACAATTCAGCGCTGGCGCCTGCTGGCGCAGCTTAGCAGTTAAAAATACAATGCATTCTTAATAGAAGTGCAGCAATTTTGTTAGTGGATATTACGCAAAACATCCCCGGCACCGTTATGGTCACTCGCCGCAAAAAGACTTTACTCGCCAGAGAAGTCCCCCTGAGTGCCAATGATGTTTCACTTTGCTGGAATGCGTTTGCGTAAGTTCTGATCTGCATGAATTTGCTGCCGTCGATATTTTTAACTATACAACTTTCCATGCAACCACATTTCCGTCTGACCGCATTGACGCTGGCCATTGCCGGCGCTTTTTCGTTTTCATCTATGGCTTATGCGCAAGCGCAGCAGGCAACGGAAGAGGGAAATGAAAATACAGTCACCAAAGACAAGGATGCACATAAAAAAAACGATGCCACCGATCACAGGCCCGTGCAGCAAATAACCATCAGTGCCGGACGGACAGAAATGGAGGAGCGTCGCCAATCTACCGCTGCGAAAATGATCTTCGGTCGCGAGGAGCTGGATAAAAATGGCGATAGCACGATAGGCGAAATCCTGAAACGCCTGCCCGGCGTGACCATTGGTGGTCGTCCTGGTCGCGGCGGGGATATCCGTATGCGCGGCATGGGCAATGGCTATACGCAAATACTGCTGAATGGCGAGCGTGCACCAAGAGGATTTTCTATGGATTCGCTGTCGCCAGATCAGGTTGAGCGCATAGAAATTATTCGCGGGCCGGTCGCTGAATACAGCACGCAAGCAATTGCTGGCACCATCAATATCGTTTTGCGCGACGAATACAAGCAAAAAGACACAGACATAAAAATTTCCGAAGCATTTGAGCAAGGGCGTTCCGCACCCAATATTTCCATTACCAAACCAGGTGAACTGGGGCGCTTATCATATTCTTTGAGCGCATCTGTATTCAGGCGGCAGTTACACGACGAAAGTGATACGTACTCGCTTGAAAAAGACGCCAATGATCAGGCTGGCCTGATACAAGATCAACGGGATCAGACTAATCGTCGCACGACTGGAATTCATTTCACACCGCGTCTGAATTACCATTTTGAGAATGGCGATACGTTGACGGTGCAGCCATTCATCATGAATGCCCGCAGCACCTTCAATACAGAAAGTCGCATCAATCAAACCTTGGGCCTACCGTCGCCGTATGCCATTGCCAGTACGACAGGTGATGCGAATACGACGTTTGCGCGAGCGTTCGGTAACTGGCAGCATAAATTGAATGGCAACGGAAAGTTGGCGGTTAAATTTAGTGGCGGTGTTGGCAAGATGGATAATTCCTCTTTGCGTTATCAATATGCAAGCGACGGTGCTCAAGTAGACCGCATCAGTGACGTAAGTAACACGCGCGACAGCAGTATCAATACCAGCGGAAAATATACGCAACCTTTCGGCGAAGGACATACCTTGGCTGCTGGATGGGAATTGGAATCAGGTAAGCGCTCTGAAACCAGAACATCTCTCGATAATGGCGCACCACAGTTTGCTGAATCCGGGGATAAGTCGCCTGTCAATATCGGGCACGCAGTGACGCGCGGCATTGAGCTTGAAGCGAAATTTCAGTTGCAAGAATTTTTCCCGAATGCCGCGGCAATTGACGTGCGTAGCAATTACAGCCGATTCTGGTCTTCGGTGGATGATATTATTGATCCAAACAATACGCTTGACCAGCAACCACAACAAACCGCCAACTTCGGCCTTGATTACCGTGCTGCGCACCTGTCGTTGACTGTGGGAGGCAACATCAACTGGAAGCCAGCTTATGTGACGCAAAGCAGCGCCACGCAAGTCAATATAGCAGGCATGAAGCGACAACTGGATTTGCAGGTGCGCCTGTCAGCGAACAACGTGCAGGCCAGCGATTATCTGAGTGGGACGGCCGTAACGACTGGTGGAGTTAACCGGATCGACTACACATCATCAAAAACCTTTACAACCTGGACGATCAGACTGGAAATGAAGATTTAACAGAAATACGGTTTACGAAAATCGCTTCAACGGCGTTATGGCTTCTTGTTGTAAGTTTTGCTTTTGTTGATACGCTCAACCCGGTCGCCTTGTGTCATTTCTAAGCAACGACACTTGCGCCATGCCTTGGTTTGCACTGGATGAGTGAGTATCGTGCGGTGCAGCAAAGTCCGTGGTAGCGGAGTACAATGGATTAACCGATTCCATGTTTACTTAGATCCACAGTGCTTATCATGTCTGCTACCGTTCAAAATGTTGACCTTCATTGTCACTCTACCGTTTCTGATGGTGTTTTGACGCCTTCAGAAATTGCTGCACGGGCGAAAGCAAATGGTGTGGATTTGTGGGCGTTGACGGATCACGACGAAGTCAGTGGCATCCCACAGGCGCGTGCTGCTGCGCAGGATCTTGGTTTGGGATATGTTACCGGCGTTGAGATATCAGTGACATGGGCGGGCAAAACTATCCATATTGTTGGACTGAATTTCGATGAAAAAAACCAGGGTTTAATTGATGGACTTGCCAAGACCCGATCCGGGCGTGAGCGCCGGGCACAAGACATGGCAGCTGATTTATTGAACAAGGCTGGCCTGCCCAATACGTATCATGGGGCGTTGAAATACGTTGGTAATCCGGATCTGATTTCCCGATCACATTTTGCCCGTTATCTTGTTGAAATTGGGGCGTGCGCCAGCGTTTCAGATGCGTTCCGGCATTTTCTTACTGAAGGAAAGCCTGGCTATGTTCCGCATCGCTGGGCGACTTTGCAAGAGGCGGTTGGCTGGATACGTGGTGCCGGCGGCGTCGCGGTTGTCGCGCATCCGGGACGTTACGATCTGACGCCTTTGGCGCTGGATGCATTTTTCCTCGAATTTAAAGCCTTGGGCGGCTTGGCAATCGAAACCGTGACAGGTAGCCATTCGCTTGATCAATATGAGAAATTTACAAAAATAGCGTACCAATATGGTTTTCTGGCTTCGCGCGGTTCAGATTTTCATTCGCCGCAAGACGCGGAAGTGGATATTGGTTGCTTATCTGCTTTGCCGCAACTGGTCAGGCCGGTATGGGATGCATGGATTCCGGCTTGAATTATTTCATTTCAACCCTATCTGAGTTTCCGACTTTGAATATTCACATCTGAGGAAACGGACATGAAACGAATCGTTTTGTTTTTGCTGACCAACCTTGCTGTCATGCTGGTCATGTCAGTCGTCTTGTCGTTGTTGGGGGTGAATCGTTTTCTGACGGCAAATGGCTTGCAAATGGGAACCCTGATGGCCTTTTCTCTGGTCGTCGGATTTACCGGGGCGATATTTTCTCTGCTGATCAGTAAGCCAATGGCAAAATGGTCTACGGGGGCACGCGTCATTGAAGCGCCATCTACTTCGACGGAGCTGTGGCTGGTCAATACGGTAAAAATGTTGGCCGAGAGAGCGGGTATAAGCATGCCCGAAGTGGCGATTTATAATGGCGAACCAAACGCTTTCGCAACTGGCGCGTTTAAAAACTCTGCTTTGGTAGCTGTTTCAACCGGCTTGCTGGAAAGCATGACAAGGGAAGAGGTGGAGGCGGTTCTCGGGCATGAAGTGGCGCATGTGGCAAACGGCGATATGGTGACAATGGCTTTGATACAGGGGGTTGTTAATACCTTTGTTGTGTTTCTTGCGCGAGTGGTCGGGTATGCGATTGATAAGGCGGTGTTTCGCAATAATGACGATGATAGACCGGGTATCGGCTACATGATTACGGTATTTGTTTGCGAAATAGTTTTTGGTATCGCTGCTTCTATCATCGTTGCCTGGTTTTCGCGCCAGCGCGAGTTTCGTGCAGATGCCGGCTCAGCACGTTTGCTGGGTAGTAATTTGCCAATGATTCATGCGTTGGCACGTCTTGGAGGCATGGAGCCTGGTGAATTGCCGAAATCGATGGCCGCATCAGGTATCAGTGATAAACCAGGTTGGGGTGCGTTATTTTCAACTCACCCACCGATGGAACAGCGTATTGCTGCCTTGCAGAGCTTAAAGTAACGTAAAATCTGAATTTTGCTGGCGGTAGCAATAGCTACCGCCTTTCTTCTTTTATGAGTCAATTTTTTCAAATCCATCCGGAAAATCCGCAACAGCGCTTGATTGCCCAGGCGGTTCAAATCATCGACAAAGGCGGAATAGTCGCATTGCCGACGGACTCTTGTTATGCACTTGTCTGCCATCTTGACGATAAAGATGCAGTGATGCGACTTCGCAGGATTCGTGGTGTCGATGAAAAACATCATTTGACTTTGTTGTGTCGTGATTTATCTGAGATTGCCCAATATGCCAAAGTCGACAATCGTCAGTACCGGATGTTGAAAGCAGCTACGCCAGGAGCATATACATTTATTCTGGAAGCGACGAAAGAAGTGCCTCGTCGTTTAAGTCACCCGTCGCGCAAGACCATCGGTTTGCGTGTGCCTGAAAATGCAATTACGCATGCTTTGCTGGAAGGGTTGGG
>JAGWUK010000276.1 GCA_028868455.1 Burkholderiales bacterium
CTGCCGAAACGGAACCACCAGGAGAATTAATATAAAGAGAAATATCCTTATCCGGGTTTTCACTCTCCAAGAAAAGCAACTGAGCGACAATAAGGTTTGCTGCCTGATCATTCACTGGTCCGACGAGAAAAATCACACGCTCTTTAAGTAAGCGAGAGTAGATATCGTATGCACGCTCCCCCCTCCCACTTTGCTCAATGACCATAGGCACCATGCCCAGCATATTTGTTTCCAGTGCCGAATCGCGAATGATACCTGACATGTGATTTCCTCTTTTCTTAAGCTTGAGCGTTATTACCCATCAATTCGTCGAATGGCAAAACCTTGTCCGCAACTTTTGCCTTACCAAGCACATAGTTGACGACATTTTCTTCCAATACAAGAGCTTCAACTTCAGCAAGGCGATTACGATCGCTGAAATAATACTTCACCACCTGTTGCGGATCTTCGTAGCTTTGCGCGAAATCTTCTACCTGCGCCTTAATTTGTTCAGCTGTCGCCTGCAAATTATTCGCTTTCACCAGCTCAGCCAAGATCAATCCCAGACGAACACGTCGCTCAGCTTGCGCATTGAACAATTCTGTCGGAAATGGCACATCTTTTACGCTCATTCCACGCTGCGCCATGTCTTGACGAGTCATTTCCGCCAAGCGCTCACTATCTTGAGCGATTAAAGTCTTTGGCACATCGAACGTCACAACCTTAACCAAAGCATCCATCACACTTTCTTTGGTTTTTGCCTTAACACGCCCTTTAACTTCACGCTCCAGATTTTCTTTGATATCTGCGCGCATTTTTGCCAAATCACCGTCTGAAACACCTAGCATTTTTGCGAAATCAGCATCAATTTCTGGCAAATGTGCCCACTCCAATTTCTTCAGAGTAATCGTAAATTCCGCCGTTTTACCAGCAACGTCCTTGCCATGATAGTCCGCCGGGAATGCCAATGAAAAGGTTTTGCTCTCGCCAACCTTCAAACCAATAGTAGCAGCCTCGAACTCTGGCAGCATGCGCCCTTCCCCAAGAACAAATGGGAAATCTTCTGCTTTTCCACCTGCGAACTCTACGCCATCAATCTTACCGACAAAATCCACAGTTGCACGATCACCATTTTGCGCAGATTGATCGCTTCCACCATCCCCATGCGCTCCCTGCTCACCCTTCACATGATAGTGAACGCGCTGCTTACGCAGAATATCAATTGTTTTATCAATTTCAGCGTCGGTAACATCGGATTTTACTTGCTCTACTTCCGCACCTGACAAGTCACCAACGACGACTTCTGGATAAACTTCAAATGTCGCATCAAATGCCAAACTGCCGTCTGACACACCTTCTGTTTTTGGCTCAATACTCGGATAACCTGCAACACGCAGATTATTCTCATTCGCAGCCATAGCAAAAGCCTGCCCAACCTTATCATTCAAGACTTCGGATTCAATTTGGTAGCCGTATTGCGCAGCAACCATTTTCATCGGCACTTTCCCTGGACGGAAGCCCGGTGCTTTTGCCGTACGAGCACGCACCTTCAAGCGTTTTTCCACTTCCGATTGCACGTCAGCCACCGGGAAAGAAATAGTGAGACGGCGCTCTAATTTATCTAAAGTTTCGACTGCAGTTGCCATGAAAATCGTCCAAATAGTAAAAATTCTGTGGTGCGAGGAGGGGGACTCGAACCCCCACACCATTGCTGGCGTCAGGACCTAAACCTGGTGCGTCTACCAATTTCGCCATCCTCGCGGGATGAGTTACGTCATTTACCATCACATCCAGTGCGACCGGTAAAAAAGCAAAGGGCGACCCGAAATTCAAGCGTCGCCCAGAACCAATGCATGTGGCATTACAACTCCAGCCCGATATTGTACTGGATTTTTTCCACTATGTACCGCTTTTTTTAGTGCCAAGAAGAAAACCCTTGCCTGCAAAAAAATGCAGACAAGGGTTTCCCAAAATACTACACAGGCTTCCTTACTCGGAACCAGGCAGCATACAACGCAGGAAGGAATAATAGCGTCAATGCGGTCGCAATTATCAGCCCACCCATGATCGCAACTGCCATAGGTCCCCAGAACACTGACCTCGACAAAGGAATCATGGCAAGCACTGCCGCCGCCGCGGTTAGTATGATTGGACGAAATCTCCGGACTGCTGATTCAACAATGGCATTCCACGGCGCAACCCCTTCTTGAATATCACTTTCAATCTGATCAATCAAGATGACGGAATTGCGGATAATCATACCAAACAACGCAATTACACCTAGCTGAGCAACAAAACCAAACGGTCTTTGCAATATTAATAAAGCCATTGCAGCACCAGCCACTCCCAAGGGACCCGTTAAGAAAACCAAAACGGCGCGCGAAAAACTGTGCAGTTGCAACATCAACAAGGTAAAGATAATAAACACGACCAAAGGAACATTCGCTGCAATCGAATCTTGCGCCTTGCCACTATCAGCTGCTGCGCCTGCCAGTTCGATTTTGTAACCTGGTAATAAATTTGCTTTTATCGCACCCAGTTTAGGCAAAATCTGACTCGAAACCGTTGGCCCTTGAATTCCATCCACAACATCGGACTGCACAGTTACGGCCCATTCTCGACCTTCACGCCAGACGACACCAGGCTCCCAGACCAAATTGACCTTGGCAACCTGTGACAACGGCACAGATTTACCACTCGCCGTCGGAATATTTGCATTTCCCAGTGCATTGATTGTGGAGCGTTCATCAAGCGGTTGACGCACAACTATATCGATCAATTTATTCCCATCCCGGAATTGCCCCACCGTTGTACCAGTCAGTATAGTATTTGCAGCACGCATGACTGTCTGCGACGAAATCCCAAGCATTCGCAATTTATCCTGATCCAAATCAATACGTACAACTTTGACGGACTCATTCCAATTGTCATTTACGCCAACCGTATTTGGATTCGCACGCATCACTTCTTTCACACGGTCGGCAATTTCCCTGACCTTATTCACTTCAAGACCTGACACGCGGAATTGCACAGGGTAAGGAACTGGAGGACCATTCGGCAATAACTTAACTCTGCCGCGCACCTCAGGAAAGTCCGTCTTAAATGCCTCAGTGATTTTAAGGCGCAAGACCTCCCGGGTTTTTAAATCTTTAGGCAAGACAACAATTTGCGAAACATTTGTTTGCGGAAAAATCTGATCCAGTGGCAAATAAAAGCGTGGACTACCTGTCCCGACATAACTCGTCACACTATCGACACCTGCCTGCTTTTGAATAAAGGCTTCAAATTTTTTCGCCTGAGCTTCTGTGGCGGCAAATGAAGAACCTTCCGGTAGCCACAACTCCACCATCAATTCCAGACGACTCGAATCCGGGAAAAATTGTTGCTCAATAAATTTAAATCCAAAAACACCCAGACCAAATACGGCCAGTGTCACGACGATAGTCGTTTTGCGCCATTCCACGCACCAGTTGACCAGCGCACGAAAACGACTGTAGAACGGTGTATCAAATAACTCGTGATGTCCTCCCTTTTCTGAATGCGGCTTCACTTTCAATAACAAAAATCCGAGGTACGGCGTAAACAATACCGCTGCAAGCCAGGAAATAATCAATGCCAAGGCATTAACCGAGAACATAGAAAACGTGTATTCGCCAGCAGCGGACTTAGCCAATCCAATTGGCAAGAAGCCCGCTGCTGTAATTAATGTACCCGTCAACATTGGCATCGCTGTTGACGTGTAGGCAAATGTCGCCGCATCAAATCTGGAGAAGCCCTCCTCCATTTTTCGCACCATCATTTCCACGGCAATAATGGCATCATCCACCAATAGACCCAGCGCGATAATCAGCGCTCCCAAAGAAATTTTATGCAAATTAATGCCGAAAATTTCCATAAACAAAAAGGTGATCGCCAGCACAAGTGGAATCGTTAAACCAACGACCAATCCGGGCCACACGTCCAGACGAAATGGTTTTGTATGCAATCCCAATGATAAAAAACTGACTGCCAGAACGATGACGACAGCCTCAATCAGCGTATGGACAAATTCTCCAATTGATGTTTTTACCGCATCGGGTTGATTGGTCACCTGCTCCAATTGAATTCCGACCGGGAGCTTAGCTTTAATTGTCGCAACAGCTTCTTGCAAATGCTTGCCAAGCTCAATGATATTGCCACCCTTCTCCATTGATATTCCAAGACCTACGACCTCTTTTCCATTGAAGCGCATTTTGTCTTGCGGAGGATCTTTATATTCCCGCTTGACCGTTGCAAAATCTCCTAAACGAAAAGTTGTCCCATTTGCACGAAGTTGCAGATTCTCCAGGTCCTTGACAGTCATCAAGGCACCAGTCACTCTGACTTGCAAATTATCTGTCGATGTCGTCAAAACACCGGTTGATTCAATACTGTTCTGAGAGTTAATTTGCGCAACGACAGCATCAAAGGGAATACCAAGCTGCGAGAATTTTTTCTGCGAAAATTCAATATTGATTTTCTCATCCTGCACGCCAAACAATTCAACCTTGGAAACAGAAGGAATTCGCAAAAACTGCTGGCGAACAAAGTCAGCGTATTCTTTGACTTCCTCATATTTAAAACCGTCACCAGACAAGGCAAAAATTGACCCGTAAGTATCGCCAAATTCATCATTGAAAAATGGCCCTAACACACCGGGCGGCAAAGTATTTCTGATATCGCTGATCTTTTTACGTACCTGATACCACGACTGACTCGTTTCCTTTGGCGGGGTAGACTCCCGCAACTGCAGAATAATCAAGGTCTCGCCAGGCTTGGAATAGCTTCGAATTTTATCGATATATGGTGTTTCCTGAAGCTTCTTCTCAAGCTTATCAGTCACCTGGTCGGCCATTTGCAGCGCAGTCGCGCCCGGCCAGATTGCCCGAACAACCATCGCCCTGAATGTGAATGGCGGATCCTCGTCTTGCCCCAATTTTGTGTAACTAAGTATCCCTCCTAATAACAGCACGACTATCAGGTAACGAATTAACGGAATATGTTCCAGTGCCCATCTCGACAAATTAAATCCACGGGAGGAATCACTCATTTGGTCACTCCCTTGCCAGCAGCGTTAGCCGATTGCGCATTTGTCGCAGCGTCGTTTTTAACTTGATCTGAAGCAATTTCTGCACCCAGTATGCTTACGCGCTGCCCGACTTTGAGCAAGTTAACACCCGCAGTAACAACGGTCTGACCTGGCGC
>JAGWUK010000277.1 GCA_028868455.1 Burkholderiales bacterium
AATTAAAAATACATAAGGATGCACGCATGAAAACAAAAAAACAGCCGGACGCCGTTGACGCCATTCTGGCGCAATGGAACCGCGAGCGTCCCGATCTGGATGTCACGCCGATGGGGACGATAGGGCGTATCCGTCGTTGTTCGGCATTATTGCAACGTGAGCTGGACCGCGTATTTGCCGACTACGGCATGAGCAGTTGGGAATTCGACGTGCTGGCGACAATGCGGCGCTCCGGTGCGCCGCATCGCCTGACGCCGACAGCGCTGTTTTCTACGCTGATGATAACTTCCGGCACGATGACGCATAGACTGAAAAGTCTGGAAAGCCGTGGATGGGTGCAAAGAGTGCCGCATGATAATGATGCCCGCAGCATGTTGGTGGAGTTGACGCAAGAAGGACTGGATTTGATTAACCGCGCTGTCGAAGCCCATGTCGATAACGAGCATCGTGTGATGGCGGCCCTCAGCGCAGCAGAAATGACGCAGCTTGACGCGGGACTTTCACGCCTACTGAACAGTCTGGAACCGCCGGAAACCGACGCGTAGCAGGTTGCAAAAGCGGGACGCTGACAGCACCTCAGACAAGTAAAAAAAAGCCCGCTGCGTAACAGGCGGCAGCGGGCTTTGTACTGACATCTGCGACGGCGTATGCCGTCACCAGTTTATTTCAGCATCGGCAAAACCTGCGGTACCAGGGGCTTGACAGGATCGTCTTTCATCTGCTTTTGCAGCAATTGAATAGCGGCTTCCAGTTGCTGATCTTTTCCGCTGAAAGTCGCGTGCGGCAGATTATCGACTTCAATGTCCGGCGCCACGCCAACGCCTTCCACCAGCCAGCGGCCATCCGTGCCGTATTGCGGATATTCCGCTACGCGCACCATGCCATTGTCGGATAAACGGTTTTGATCCGATAACCAGACACCGGCACCGGCTGTGCGTTTGCCGACCAAGGGGCCAAGATGCAGCGCCTTGATCCCGGCGGCAAATGTCTCGCCGTCAGAATAGGTCAGCTCATCGATCAACACCACCAGATGCCCGCGGAAAGTCTGTTGCATATTGGTTGCCGGTGCGCTGGTCGGCGTGGCCCAGAATGCCCAGGCTTTGCGCAACAATTTTTCAATGATCCAGCTATCGATGTTGCCGCCGTTATTGCGGCGTACGTCGATGATCAGACCGTCGCGGTTGATATTGCTGTAGAAGTCGCGTGCAAACGTGTTGATGTCATTGCGGCCCATGGCGCGCAAATGCAGATAACCGATATGCCCTTTGGACGCCTGGTTGACGCGTTCGCTGCGACTTTGCTCCCAATCGCTGTAGCGCAGGCTGGCATTTTTGCGTGTGCCGACCGGCAGCACGATCATTTCACGCGCAGGCTGATTGCCGCGTTTGACATGCAGCAGGACTTGCTTGTCTGCCTGATCAATCAGCAAATCGGAAATGTCACGCGCATCCAGTACCGCTTGTCCATTCACGCGCGTGATGACATCGCCTTCCTTGATATCCAGATCAGGTTGTGCCAGTGGCGAGCGATCGGCGGGCATCTCCGGCTCGGTTTTGTAGATATGCTCAATCCTGTAACCTTCTGCCGTGCGCGCGAGGACGGCGCCCAGGGATGCAGGCTGGCCTTCCGGTGCCGTTTTGCGGATATCGCCCTGGGCGATTTGCGAATGCAGGGTGCTGACTTCACTGGCCATCATGCCGAGGACATCGTTGAGTTCGGCACGATCCGTGACGCGCTCAACCAGCGGCGCATATTTCTGGCGCATCTTGACCCAGTCCACGCCGCGCATTTTGTGATCGAACAGGAAGTCGCGGTGCATGCGCCAGGCATCGGCAAACATTTGCAGCCATTCCTGACGCGGTGTCAGGAAGAAGCTCCAGTCGGCGATATTGACTTTCGCTTTACTGATGTCTGCCTGTTGTTTGGCTCCAGCATCGACGATCAGAAAATCGCCGTGGCCACTGGGCGTAAATGTGCGGTAATACACATGTTTTTTGTCAGCGGATAAATCAAAACCCTTGATGTTGGTCACAAAGGTTTCCGGCTGCGGCGAGGTTTTGCTGATGGTCAGGGTTTTCAGCGTGCCCTTACCCTGCGTGCCTTCGCTTTCCATGAAGTACAGGCGCTTGTCATCGCTGGCTAACCCCAGATAGTTTCCGGCTGCCAGCGGCACCTGATACAGCCTGTCCGCCAGACCGGCGTAGTCGATCGCAGGCAAAGGTTTTTTTGCGGCCTTTTCCGTTTTTTTGGCTTTGTCTGCGGTGCTGTGCTCATCGCTATTCTGAGCCGACTTGTCGGCGGTTTTGTCTGCGTCCTTGTCTTTCTTTTTGTCGGATTTTTCAGCCAATTTGCTCAGTTCATCATCGGCTTTAAACGGGAAACGATTTCCGGGTTGCAATGCCAGCGCAAAGATGCCGCTGCGCTTGTCGAAAAACGGGCCCATGTTACGGTCGCCCCAGGGCGCGCGATTGACCACGTCAAAATTCCGGTCCGAAAGGAAATAGAGCCAGTGACCGTCGCCGGAAAACACCGGCGAACGCGATTCGTAACGGTCACTCGTCACGAAATGCAGTTGCTTGCTTTCCAACGCATACAGGCCGATCTGGCCGCGTTGCAATGCGCTGTCCGCCCGCACCAGTGCGATGGTTTTGCTGTCTGGCGACCAGGTGATGTCGTCTTGTTTTTCAGCGCCGGTTTTTCCGGCATCGTCGATCAGCTGATTGGTTTTTGTTGCCAGATCCAGCAACCACAGGCGGCCACGTTTGTCGGTATGCGCCAGCCATTTTCCATCGGGTGATGGATAGATGTCCAGACGGAAAACGCCACCGTCGTGTGTCAGCATTTCTGCCTTGCCGACACCATTGGCGGGAAATTTCCAGATCTCGTTTTCGCCGCTGGTATCGACGATGGCGTACACCCATTGGTCATCGGCCGAGAAGACTGCTCCGCGCGCCCGGGAGCCTTCAGGTATCGCCAGATCGGCGCGCCGTTGCGGGCCGGTGCCGGCTATCGTCACACGACCACGTGCAGTAAACAGCAGGCGTTCTTGTTTGCCAGCCAAAACCACATTGGTCAGATTATCCAGTGGTGATTTGATCTGGCGCTTGCGCTGCTGATCGAAATCGGAAACCAGATCGATATTGATTAACTGGTCTTTCTGACTCGCGACATCCAGCACATGCAGGTCGGCGCCCAGTTGATACACAATTTTGCCGTCGCCCATGCTGGCGTTGCGGACTTCCCACTCCTTGTGCTGCGTCAGTGCGCGCAGATCGCTGCCATCCGGATTCATACTCCACAAATTAAAAGAGCCGCTGCGGTCGCTGGTGAAATACAGGCGGCCTTGCCACCACATCGGACGCTCATTATTGCTGTTGTCCGTCGCAAAGAGATTGACTGCCTCGGCTTTGCCATCGAGATCGTAACGCCAGAGCTGCGCCGCCGCGCCACCGCGATAGTGCTTGGCATGGTCACCGGTGATGTGCAGGCCGAAACGCGTGAAATACAAAGTTTTGCCGCTATCATCAAGCGCAGCCTCATTCGCATCAGCAACCGGGAAAACGCGGCGTGCCATCGTTTGCGGATTGACGGCGGCGACGATGCGATGCGCTGACGGGCCGGTGCTGTTTTGCGTGCTTAACAAGACTTCGCCTTGCGCTGTCCAGCCCAGAACGTTGACATAGGCATTTTCAAAACTGATGCGTTTTGGCAAACCGCCACCGATCGGCATGACATAGGCTTCGGTCGCGCCCTCGTAGGCCGCTGAAAATGCCAGCCATTTGCCATCGTGCGAAATGGCGGGCAGGATTTCGGCGGCGGGATGGGTCGTCAGTCTTTGCGCCTGCCCACCGCTGGCGGCGACTTTCCAGATATCACCTTCTGCCGTAAAAACGACTTCATTGGAATGGATGGCAGGGAAACGAGGATAGGCGGGTGTCGCGAGGGCAGAAGCCATCAGGCCGCTGAGGCCAAGCGCAAGTGCAATTTTGGATAGTCTCATTTTTATCGGTGTGTTTATCAAGTGGACAAGGAATGGTGAAAGGACTGATGCAAACCGCTCCAATGGTGGCATGGCTGTCAACCATGAGGATTGCCTTCGCCGCATGTTTTGCCTGAACAGTTTTGCATAAGTCCTGCCAGCGATGGATGATGTTTTTCCGGCAAAGATATCAAGTTAAATTGTAAAAAAATGATAAATATAAAAGCTGAACGGTAGAAAATGGTTGATGCACGGTCATTTCATGCCATTCACCTCTGGCATACTGCACACTCAGATATTTCCATGTGGAAATTTTCCAGTGACAAAGATGGCCGGAGGTGCGTGATGAGACAGAACAAATTGTGCAAAGTTCTCGTAATTTTTGGTATTTCCATGCATTTCACTGCATCGCAGGCACAGAGTGTCAGTTTTACCATCGACACGCAACAAGAGCGCAAGGCCATTAGTCCACTGATCTACGGTTATAACGCCTATGCCGACGGCACCAATCGCGCCGGTTGGGCGAATCAGGGCGGCTTATCCAATCTGCAAAGCCTGAATTTGCGCTCGCGCCGTCTGGGCGGCAACAATATGACCAGCTACAACTGGGAAAACGGCGTCAGTAATTCCGGCGCAGACTGGTGCAATTCTTCCAATGCCGGTGTCAGCGCGACAGCGGGCGCAGGCGATCCGAGCCAGACAAACGGTCTTGCTTACTACGCGCCGGGAGCAGCACTCAGCAGTTTTCATGAGCAGTCGCTGACACTGGGGACCTATTCTTTGCTGCAATTGCCCGCCGCTGGCAAATTACCGAAAGACATCGTCAATCTATATCCGCCCGGCTATTGCAATGGCTCGCAACTCTGGCAAAGCACGGCAGGGCCGTCGAATGTGGACGTGGCGCGTTGGCTCGATATCGTGAATGACAAACCGGGCGGCGCGCTGGCGCAGACGCCTGATCTGAACGACGGCGCTGTGTATATCGATGAAGAATTGAATTTCCTGGTGCATAAATATGGTTCGGCGGCCTCTGCCAACGGCGTGAAAGGTTATGAACTGGATAATGAGCCTGATCTCTGGCATCACTGGCCGACCGCAGATGGCAATGGTGGCACGCATGTCAACCTGTATCCGCAAATCACGACCGTGGCCGATGTGCTGCAAAAAAACAGCGCACTGGCGCGCACCGTCAAGCGCATGGAT
>JAGWUK010000278.1 GCA_028868455.1 Burkholderiales bacterium
CCGTCTCAATGAAACAACAAAATGAAACTTCGATATAAAATAATTTTGCTTGCGATCACACCATTGCTTATGTCGGTCGCAGGAATTGCCATGGCAGTATTCAAGCAAGCGACTGTCTTGGCTGAGCAACAACGAAATACCATTGAGAACGCCTACCTCACAAGCAAAGAAGCGGAGCTAAAGCACTACGTTACGCTGGGTACGGCAGCGATCGCGCACTTATACAACGCAAAACTGCAGAATGCAGCAAGCCAAGAAGAAGCAAAGAAAATCCTTGCAGCTTTGGATTTTGGCGACGATGGCTATTTTTACATCTACGACATGCGTGGGAAAAATTTAATGCATCCCCGGCGCCCTGATCTAGTTGACAAAGATTTGTGGAATCTGACAGACCCCAAAGGCAACTTCACCATACAGAACCTCATTAATAGGGCAAGAAACGGTGGTGGCGTTGTTCGCTATTTATGGGAAAAGCCTTCAACTCATAAAATGGTGCCAAAGCTTGGATACGTTGTTGAACTGAAGCGTTGGGGATGGATGCTCGGTACTGGCATTTATTTAGACGATGTTGACAATGCATTAAACAAAATAGATATTCAGGTATCTAAAAATATTCGAAGCACCATGACATGGATTGCCGGCATTGCTATTACCAGTGCCTTGTTAATTGCATTATCAGGCCTGGCGATCAATATCAGCGAATCGCGGCTCGCTGAAGCAAAACTAAAAGTGCTTGCGCAAAGTGTCGTGCAATCTCAAGAAGACGAACGAGCGCGCCTGTCGAGGGATTTGCATGACGGCTTGAGTCAATTATTGGTTTCCATCAAATTACAGATAGAATCAGGAATGGCGAAATTGGCTCTGGCCTTAAAACAAAATGAATCAGCCCGCACATCGTTCTCCCGAGCGACAGCACAGCTCAACGAGGCACTTAGTGAAATACGACGGATTTCACATGATCTTCGACCAGCAATGTTGGACGATCTTGGATTAGCGGCAGCATTTGAACATCTTGCAGGCGAATTTGAGCATGCATCTGGCATTCCCGTGCATTTCGATTTTCACGGAGAATTTAAAGCTTTGTCTGCCATCAGCAGTACCGCTCTGTTTCGCGTTGCACAGGAGGCCCTAACAAACATTCACAAGCACGCAGAAAAAGTAAACCGAGTTGATCTGCAGCTTTCCGCAAGTAATCACTTTGTGACATTACTCATTTCCGACAATGGCTGCGGATTCGACGTTCAAGGCATAGCCAATCATCCCAAGCGAGGTATTGGTTTAAGCAATATGAGGGAGCGACTCGCAACTGTAAATGGACAATTGGAATTACATTCTAATTCCCACGGTACGCAAGTCATTGCCCGCATCCCTAATGGAGAAATAGGATGACGACGATCATCAATATCTTACTGGTTGACGACCATCCGCTGGTCAGAGATGGGCTAAGAGCAAGACTGGAAAGTATTCCGCACTTCAAAATTGTAGGTGAGGCAGGAAACGCCAGCGAAGCGCTGGAACTTGCGCTCACACGCCCCATCAACCTTATATTGATGGACATTAATCTTGGTGATGTGAATGGCATCGCATTGACTGCAAGCTTTACCAAAAAACACCCGAACATCGCGATCATCATGTTGTCCATGCATGAGAAAGCGGAATACGTAGCACAAGCTATTCAAGCTGGTGCGCGTGGCTATGTTCTCAAAGATAATCCAGCGGAAGATATCATCAATGCCATTGACACTGTCATGGCAGGCGGCGTTTATTTCAGCTCGGGTCTAAAAAAACATTTAAGTGCCGAGTCTCCTGCTCAAGCTCTGACTCAAAGAGAGCGCTGCATTTTAAAAAGCATCGCGACAGGAAAATCCAATAAACATATCGCCCGCGAACTCGACCTTAGTGTGAGGACGGTGGAAACGCACAGATTAAATATCAAACGCAAGTTAGGAATAGAAGGCCAGGCCGATCTGATACGCTTCGCGCTGGACAACGTCATTTTATAAAACATCCGTTTGAAAATAATATTCGCATTCCTTTCAATGAAAAAGCCGGCATTCGCCGGCTTTTTCTATCGCATTCAAAAAAATCTGAATGCTGTCAAAAGAAATTACATATTTTCAATCATGACATCGCCGAAACCAGAGCAAGACACTTGTGTCGCGCCTTCCATCAAGCGAGCAAAATCGTAAGTGACTTTCTTGACTGAGATAGCTTTTTCAGTGGAAGAAATCAACAGGTCAGCCGCTTCAGTCCAGCCCATATGACGCAACATCATTTCAGCAGACAAAATCAATGAACCTGGATTCACGTAATCTTTGCCAGCATATTTAGGTGCTGTGCCGTGAGTTGCTTCGAACATCGCAACGGAATCTGACAAGTTCGCGCCAGGCGCAATACCGATACCACCAACTTGAGCAGCCAGCGCGTCGGAGATATAGTCACCGTTCAGATTCAATGTAGCGATAACGCTGTATTCAGCTGGACGCAACAAGATTTGCTGCAAGAAGGCATCAGCGATGGAATCCTTAACAACGATATCTTTACCTGTCTTAGGATTCTTGAATTTGCACCATGGTCCGCCATCAATCAGTTCTGCGCCGAATTCTTTTTGCGCCAAAGCGTATGCCCAATCGCGGAAACCGCCTTCGGTATACTTCATGATATTGCCTTTGTGAACGATCGTCACAGATGGCTTGTCATTGTCGATTGCATACTGGATTGCTTTACGTACCAGACGTTCCGTACCTTCGCGAGAAACTGGCTTCACACCGATGCCGGAAGTTTCCGGGAAACGGATTTTCTTCACGCCCATTTCGTCTTGCAAGAATTTGATCAGTTTTTTAACTTGATCAGAGCCTTCTGCAAATTCGATGCCGGCATAAATATCTTCAGAATTTTCACGGAAAATAACCATGTCGGTTTTTTCTGGTTCACGTACTGGGGACGGTACACCTTTGAAATAACGGACTGGGCGCAGGCAGACATACAGATCCAGCTCTTGACGCAAGGCAACGTTCAAAGAACGAATACCGCCGCCTACTGGTGTTGTCAAAGGGCCTTTGATAGAAACAACGTAATCTTTCAATACTTTCAAAGTTTCTTCTGGCAACCATACATCCGGGCCATAAACTTTCGTAGATTTTTCGCCTGCATAGATTTCCATCCAGCTGATTTTACGCTTGCCACCGTAAGCTTTTGCAACAGCAGCGTCAACCACTTTGATCATCACAGGGCTAATGTCCACACCAGTACCATCACCTTCAATAAAAGGAATGATTGGGTTATCTGGAACATTGAGTGAGAAATCAGCATTGACGGTAATTTTTTTACCTTCTGCAGGAACTTTAATATGTTGATACATCATTTTCTCCGTAGTTGGACGATCAAGCGGGTCGCGCTTTTCTCTTTACATGCCTTGACTGTTTTTCAGAGCAAACCTTCTAATTGACTCTTATATAAGACACAAGACCTTCATTTCGTATTATGCACTAGTATTTTACTGGATGCCATCAATTTGCAAAATCGGAGTTACCATATAGAGATGAAACTGATTTTGCTCAACAAACCATATAACGTCATGTGCCAGTTTTCTGCACATGCAAGCAGACCAACACTGGCTGAATTGTTAAGTATTCCTAATATATACCCAGCTGGACGCCTGGACGCCGATAGCGAAGGATTAATTTTATTGACCGACGACGGCAGACTGCAGAACAGGATCAGCCACCCGGATCACAAACAAGCCAAAACCTATCTTGTACAAGTCGAAGGTTCAGTCACTGCCGAGGCTTTGCATACCCTGCGCAACCCAATTGACCTTGGTGATTTCGTCACACAAGCATGCGAAGTTAAGCATATTCAGGAACCAGGATGGATCTGGAAACGCACACCTCCCGTTCGTGAGCGTGCACTTATTCCTACCAGCTGGCTTTGCATTACTTTACACGAAGGAAAAAATCGTCAGGTAAGGCGCATGACCGCGTCCGCAGGCTTACCGACGCTGAGATTGATCAGAAGTGCCATTGGGGGATTCTCGCTCGAAAGCCACCCGCTGCTGCCAGGCGAATGGATAGACGTCAGCTCGCAATACAGATGGGGAGATTTATAAAATTTCCCTTAAGAAATCAAGACTGAATGTCAACGACCGATGATTGAGACACGTTAATGACCTTGATTCAACAGAATCAAATTCCATGATCACCTATCTGAAGGATGCAAAAATGAAAAAATTGATCGCTGCCATGATTGCTGGCTTATTTTCTGTTGCCGCATTTGCACAAACTCCGGCTCCTTCCGCACAGGCTTCTGCCGCGGCTGCATCCGCTTCGGCCCCTGCTCCGAAACCTGCAAAAAAACATAAAAAACACAAAAAAGCGTCTGCTGCGGCATCCGCATCGGCTTCAGCACCGAAATAAGTCTTCAGTACCGCAAATAAAAAAAGCAGGAAAATTCCTGCTTTTTTTATTTGCGGTACGATAACGCTTTTGAACCTTTAAGTATCTCTGCTCATATGATGCAACAAACACAATCAAAACTGAAATACCTGCTTGCTTCTGCACTTATTTCGGTATTTGCCTTTAGCGCAACGGCACAAACAAAATTGCCGGTAAAACAGTTGTCCGCAGGAATCTACGTCATTCACGCTGAAGTTGCTGCCACCGATGCGGAAAGGCAGCAAGGTTTAATGATGCGCACCAAAATGGCAAATAGCGAGGGTATGATTTTCGACTTCGGAGCCCCTGCAACTGTTTGCATGTGGATGAAAAACACGTTGATTCCATTGTCAGTAGCCTTTATTGATGCCGACGGCAGGATAGTCAATATTGAAGATATGCAACCAGAAACAACCGACTCTCATTGCGCAAAAAGGGTTGTGCTGTACGCGCTGGAAATGAATCAAGGCTGGTTCAAGCAAAAAAACATTAAGCCAGGAAGTAAAATAGAAGGCTTGCCACTGAAGTAACGGAGCTAACTTCGGGCAACTCACCTCTTTCGCTTGTTTCACTGCTCTGCCCACCTGGTTGCTTCACTATAAAAAAAACAGCGCCAATGACTGAAAGAGATGTTTTTCGGTAATGCAATTGTGGTGAAAAGCAAGATTTTCAAAAATAAAAAAACCGCAATTGAATTGCGGTTTTTTTATTACAAATTCCAAGCGTCATCCACAGTTCA
>JAGWUK010000003.1 GCA_028868455.1 Burkholderiales bacterium
CGAGGAGCTGGAACGCATCATTGCGGAGGAAAACCTCAATGCCGAGGCGGCACGTGAATTCATTAGCAATGCCTTCCGCGACGGCAGCATCTCGGCAACCGGTACTGCCATCACCAAGATCCTGCCGCCGGTATCGCGGTTTTCCAAGAACAATGGCCACGCAGCCAAAAAGCAGACGGTGCTGGACAAACTTGCTGCTTTCTTCGAACGGTATTTCGGGTTGGCGTAAGGAGAAGACCTATGAAGTTCAATCTAACCACACTCAGCACCTTTCTTTAACTTTCAAGGAATCCTGTTCATGAGCAATACCCCATTCGATCCTTCGAAATTCACCGCACCGAAAGCCAAGCCGCTGCCAGTCATTCTTCTGCTTGATGTCAGCGGCAGCATGAGCGGAGACAAGATCCGCAATTTGAACGATGCTGTTCGCGATATGTTGGATACATTCAGCGACACCGAGAATGGTGAAACTGAAATCCATGTGGCAATCATCACCTTCGGTGCTCAAGTAACACTGCATCAGCCGCTTGCGAGTGCCAGCACTATTCATTGGCAAGATCTTTCTGCTGGCGGCATGACCCCACTTGGTACGGCACTGCAAATGGCCAAGGCCATGATTGAAGACAAAGATGTCGTTCCTTCACGTGCGTATCGTCCGACGGTCGTGTTGGTTTCTGATGGCGGGCCGAATGATGCATGGGAAAAGCCGCTGGATGCGTTTATTGGTGACGGCCGCTCTGCAAAATGCGACCGCATGGCAATGGCCATTGGTGCAGATGCAGATGAGGCAGTACTTGGGAAGTTCATCCAAGGCACACCTAACCACCTCTTCTATGCAGAGAACTCCAAGCAGCTACGCGACTTCTTCAAGTTCGTCACCATGTCGGTGACCATTCGCACAAAGTCACAAACGCCAAATATCGTGCCTGAAGCGAGCGCTATCGATGTACAGCCCGCCACGATAGATGCACGCAAGGAAAAACCGCAGAGTTCTTCTGCAGAAGATGGGGGGTATTGGTAATGGCGCAGGCAATTGGAGATCCGGAAGAGCTCGAGCGATTCGCATACTCGTTGCAACAGTTTATTGATTCGCTCAACGATGCTGTAGGCAATCTTAACGGTGCCTTTGCTTCACTGGGCGACACGTGGCAAGACGAAAAGCGGGCACGGTTTGAGGAGGACTACAACGCGCTCGTCCAACAGTTGCAACATTTCAACGAAAACGCATCTGAGCAAGTTCCGTATCTGGGTGCGCTCGCATCACGGCTGCGGGATTACTTGCAAAGCTAAAGGGGCTGAAGTCGCAATGGCACAAGTTTCAATTGGACAAGTGGAAAATCTGGAAGACCTGGTGCGCGGGCTACAGTCAGTGCGCGAGGCTCTAGAAACCGCATGCCGCGAACAAATTGCCGTTGCGCAACAGAAATGCGCAGAGGCTCGTGAAGAAGCGCAGAACAGCGTGAGCATGCTGGAGAGCTCCACTCAGCAGGAGCAAGCAGCACAGCAAAAAGTAGGCGGAGCTGAGCAGACGCTTGATAGCGCTCAAGGCTCACTTGCTTCCGCCCAGTCATCGCTATCGTCTTGCCTTGCCCAACCGCCAGATGACGAAGGGCGTTGCCCGGACTGCTCCGGCGAGTACTCTGCTGTTTCCGAAGCAGAAGCCTCTGTTGAGCAGGCCCAAGGCATGCTGGAGCAAGCAAAAGCAGAGCTTGAGGTCGCAACAGGAAATCGCATCTCCATGGAGCAGCGCCTTGATCTTGCGAAGCAGGCACAGGCGATGGCAGAAAATGCTCTGGAGCAGGCTCAACAAGAATGCGCTATGCGCTTGGCGACTGTTGATCAAGCTATTGCAATAGGCACTGCGCGGTTGAATTCCGCGCAACGAGCACTCGACGCATATCTTGCAACGAACCCTCCCGCTGCACAATTCCATGCTTGGTTGAAATGGAACCCGGCACAGAATGGCCGACCTGTCACACCAGATACCCTGCGGGACCGAATGAATCTCTCGTCAGAGCAACGACGATTGTTTCAAGAATATCTTTACGACCGTAATCCAGCGTATCGCAAGCAAGTGGATAAGTATCGGAACCTGTGGGCAACAGCCAAGGGTGATGCGGAGCGCAACATCGTCGCACGTAGGGCGCGAATACATTTGAGTGGCGAATTTGGAGAACAAATAGCCCGGCACGCACTTGCACCGCTTGGTGGCCGGATCGAGACGCAAGGGCGAACCTTCGTTGGCGATAACGGCCGGTACACAAAAACGGATCTTTTGATCACCGATTTACGGGTCCCGGTCATATTAGGGCGTGGCGAGGGTATGGGTGCGCCCGTAGGAGGCTCAATGGCATTTGAGGTGAAATGCGGCAAGGCCGAATACCTCTACTCCCAGAAGGATCACATGGTTTTCCAGGCCGAAGGGCATAAGCAGGCAGATGCGCAATGCACCCTTTGCTCACGAGATATCCACGACCTGCCGCCAGAGAAAGAGAACGAACTTCGTGACACTCTGCGCGACGCTGGCTCGCCTATGGTAGGCATGCTGCCAAGCAAAAATGAAATAGATCAGTCCTGCCTTGATTTCATTCGCCAGGACGAGGAGGTTTGACCATGAAAGTACGTTTCGCCATTGTTGGCTCAGACCTGCTCGCACAAGTCCGGGCTGAAGTTGACGCTCTTCTAAGTGCAGTCAATGCCGGAGATATGGATGGAGTGGATGCGGCTACGGCACTCCTTTTGAAATTAACAGCGGATTGCAGTTCGATTGACTTATCCGAGGATGAGTGGCGCAAGTTTCTCAACAAAATTCGGCTGAATAATCCCGATTTCAAATCCAACTATCTTTTGCCTGGCGATATTTGCGCCCCTCTATTTCCAGCAATTGCAGCTAGCGACTATGTTCTCGAACTTCCAATAGATGGAGATATGGAAGAGGAGGAAGCTGATGTTTGATGAGGTTTTTGGAATGACCGCACTATGTGCCGAGAACTTCCGCGAAGGAGTACGTGATTCGTTCGGAGCATCCATTGTTGAGGATGTACTGGGCCCAATTATCAAGGAGGTTGATTCGCTCCGTATTTTCAATGCTGAATTCCAGCGGCAATCGCTCAGCGTTGATGGAATCTTGGCTGATGCGCGAACGCACGAGTTCAAAGATAGTAGGTGCATGCGATGACCGGAAGTGCAAAAGCTTTTCAGGATGTGATTGCCAAATTACACAAGGCAATCGCGAACTATCACGAAGGACTTGCGCGCATCGACCGCGAATTCCAAGCGCCAAAAAAAGCGTTAAGCGCGGATCAAGAGCGTAACCGGGAAATCAGAAAGTCGAATTGGAAGTTAGCCTTTGCCAAAGAATGGGCAAGGAATGCAGCTGAAATAGCGTCTGCAAGCTCGCGGATTAGGCTGCATCAGCCCCCTTTTGTAGATTTTGGCGCAGAAATGCCATTGATGGCATCGGAAGTTCCTGCCGACCTTGCAATGGGCTCGCTGCAGGCCTCTTTTGAGCAGTTCTCTTGTCATCTCCCACGGGTCATCTCATTCCCTTTCGCCAGCGCGCTTGTTTTGCCGCAGGACAATTTAGAGCAAAAGCGACTCGCTCATTGCCTCTTGTTGCGCTTGCTATCCGCTTTGCCACCCGGGCAAATAGAGTTGACACTGATTGACCCACTGCAGCTAGGGCAATCGGTCGAGCCGTTCCTGCCACTGTTGAAGGTAGAGCAACTGGTGCCGCAGGGTCATGTTCTCACTCGCTCGGACGAAATCGAGGCCGAGCTCGGCAAACTGACGGACGAGATTGAGGAGATGATCCAGCAGCGATTCAATGACAAGGCATCCAACTGGTCGGAATACAACGCGATCAACCCCGACACCCCATTGCCTTACAAAGCGGTCGTGCTTTTTGATGTACCAGAGCAGATATCGGATAAATCTACCTGGTTCCTTAGCCGCATTTGTGAAAACGGTCCACGCTGCGGTGTACTGCCCATCATTGCAATTGATAGCAAGCGCGTGGAAGACAGGCGATATGAAAAGTTCAACGCCACGCTAGAAGCCTCCTCTATGCAGCTTGATCATCTATTGCAGTGCGCCGGGGTTGCTGATCTGTCATTCACATACCAGCCTGAGCAATGGCCGCGCCGGGAAGTGATTGATGGCTTCATGGCAAGGCTTGCTGAAAATTGCGTAGCAAAAACGCGCTTCAAGAAAACGATGCCTGATCTCTGGTCAAACCTCATCAACGATGAAACGACCATTGGCGGCTTTGATATTCCCATCGGATGGACTCCCGCTGGCGACTTCGCGAGGCTGCGAGTGGGCGCGACGGACTCCGAGCATCATGCGTTGCTTGCGGGGAAGACGGGCTCTGGCAAATCAAATTTGCTCCATGTCTTGATTCACACGCTATGCGAGAAATACTCACCCGAAGAGCTTGACCTTTATCTACTGGATTACAAGGAATCGACGGAGTTCAATGTCTATGCAGCGCCGCCACTTCCACATGCCCGTCTTGTTGCCACGGAAAGTGATCCTGAATATGGTGTCACCGCCCTACGGCATCTTGTGGGTGAACTGGAAACTCGCGCACGGATATTCAAATCTGAAAACGCCCGAGATTTTGCCGAATATCGCAAATTAAGTCGGGTGCGATTGCCCCGCGTTCTGTTGATCATCGACGAGTTTCAGGTTCTGTTTTCAGAAGGCCGCCAGGTAGCAGAAGCGGCGGAGCAACTTCTCTCGCAGCTCTTGAAGCAGGGGCGCTCGTTCGGCATTCACATCCTTCTGGCTACTCAGACGCTGAAGGGTATCAACGCCCAGTCAATTGGAAGCATCATCACCCAGTTGGGGTGTCGTATTGCACTCGCTTGTGGGCAAGAAGATTCCGCAGTGATCCTCGGGGGCGGGAACTGGGCCGCAGCAGAACTGCGTAGCCCACCTGAAGGGATCATCAACAATGCTAACGGCGCCAAATCCGGCAATGTTAAGTTCATGATTCCATTCGCCGGAGAGAGCGAACATCGGCGTGATTTGCTCAGGAAACTGATAGAGCGAACATCTTTTTCCGGCGCTGCCACCAAAACAAAAATTTTCAGCGGAGCATCTCTTCCGGAGATTCCGTCACTCTCTGAATATCAGACAGCCTGTGAGCATGACGAAACGCTTGTGTTGGGCGAAAGGCTCACATTCGAAGCGGCCCCGTTGACGTTGCCGCTTACTCGTCGATCTGCGTTTAATGTCCTATTCAGTGGCTACAACGATCAGATCCACGACGGGCTGCTTTCTGCCATGCTTTACAGCCTGTCTTTCGCCCACGGCTTTGATGAGGTAATTTACTTTAACGCTCGAGGGGTTGCTCCCGGAGGTGCATTCATCGCCGCAACGCAAGCACTCGGCGCGCGCTTCAAGATGTTCGACGATATTTCTGCGCTACCGTTACAAGCGATGTCAGACGATCTTGGGGTTCGCCGCATCGCGCTAATCGTCGACGGCCTCGATTCCGAGAAAATACTACACCCAGCCCCTGCGTTTAAATCCCCCAAGCCCGGCGAACCGCCAGCCCCTGCTGACCTTTTGAAGCGTCTCGCGGAAGACGGCCCACGGAAAGGTACATTTGTATTTGCCTTTGTCGACCGCTGGCAACGCTGTGCCACCGCATGCAAAGACCTTTTTTCCTTTTTCGAGTTGCGCGTGGCCTATTGCATGAATGAGGACGATGCTGGATCACTTGTGAGTGGAGGAATTGGCAAGTTCAAAGGCATTGAAAAACCTAACCGCGCAGTATTCGTAAACAAAATGACGAATGACATCGCATGGTTCCGCCCATATGTTCAGGAAAACTCTCGATGAAAAAATTTCTGCTCACATGGTACGGAATTACAGATTTTCGTGCTTCCCTGGGATTCGAAAATACCGATGGCCCGATTGTAGGTGCCCTTTCCGGCGAGTCCTATTCTGATGTGATCATCCTGGGCTATACCCGCGCGGATAATGACTCCAACGAAATAATCGAAGCTCAAAAAACATTCGCACATGAACTATCGTCAATACGAAACGCGGGGCTTGAGAAGGATTGGAAGACCACCAGTCAGTTTGTTTCTAGGTTCGCGAATACAACTGCTGCCCATGAGCATTTTGAGACTTGGCTAAAAACAAAAGCTGCAACTCAGGGTTGCAACGCAAGCATCCGATTAACAGGCGAGAAACTTCGTCAACTCAACGATACCGAAGGTATTTATGCTGGCGCGATGCGAGCATTGGATCGGGTGGAGCGTGAATCAGGTGAAAAGTTTGTCACCCTCTACCTTAGTCCTGGAACTCCGGTAATGGCCTTTGTATGGGCGTTAGCAGCACTGAGCTACCCTGAACTCAAAAAAAGGCTTATAGCATCTTCCGTAGTTGGCAAGGTGCCCGAGGTTGTATCGCTGCCCGCCGATTGGCTCAAGCGACACGGAGCAAAACAGGAGGCGATCCGAGACATCCCTAACGGATTTGATGTGACCTTCCATCTTTTTGGTGAGCAACGGATGCCTGCCTTGCTCAGTATCCGGCAATTTGAGTCGGCGCACCACATTTTCGTTAACTCAAAAGACTATCCAGCTACGTGTATGCGGGCCTTTATTGGCTCCCGGGACCTACACGAACTTTCTGTTGACCCTTGGGATGATCGAGCCGTTCATGAGCGAATTACAGAGCTAGCCAAACAATTTCCAGAAAAGACACGAATCGGAATCAATCTGACCGGCGGAACTAAATTAATGTTTGCAGGCGCACTATCTGCTGCTCGCGAGCTTGGTGCTGTTCCCTTTTACTTTGATAGTCGAAATCGTCGAGTAACGTTTGTCGACAGCCTTCGTCGTGAAAAAATCAGGCAGATTGATTCAATCGAAACATTTTTGCGCCTCAATAGCGATGGATTAGACATCTCCGACAGTACCGCGATGAATGAGATGTCGCCTGATCGTCAACTCCTGACCAAGACACTCTGGATTCATCGTGAAAAGTTACGAAGATTTTATAAAGAACTAACCGACTATAACAATGCGTTCAAACCATTCGAAATTTGTCGAGATGGCTTTATTTTTAAGCTGGAAAGTTCGGAGAGAGCGGTAATTCAAGGCTACGGATTAGATCTAGTGTTTGCAAAATGGCCTGATTTTGCCAAATACCTGTCGGGCGGCTGGTTCGAGGAGTTTATCTATTTGCAATGCAAGCCCTACGAGGATGCTGGCGTCATACAAGACTTGCGTATCAACGTAAAACTGAACCTGAAGCAAGAAAACGCCTGGAGTAATTCGAATTGGGGTGTGGAATATAACGAGCTGGATATCACATTCACCGACGGTTACTCGCTTTACATCGTGGAATGTAAGGCAGGCAATGTAACGCAGGAGCAGGTTATGAAGCTGCAAAACCTTGTGCGCTTCTACGGAGGAATTGAAGGTCGTGGCATCGTTGCCTGTTGTGTTCCACCAAATACTGAATCGGCCAAGAAAAAGATCAAGGATGCGAGGCTGATGCTTTGGAGTGGAGCATCACTTGCTGAGCAGATCAAGACGATGATGAACAACATCACCGCGCGAGCCGAAGCGATAGAGGGGACTACGTGACACTCCATCTGGTTTGCGACATTTCCGGCAGCATGAGCGACGGGGGAAAGCCCTTCATCATGAGAACACTGGTTACAACCGTTGCTCAATGGGTGTCGTATGGCTACGGGCGTGCTGAGATCGCTTTGTGGGCCTGGGGCTCTGAGGCGCGCCGCATACCTGACTGGGGCACAAGAAGCGAATTTCCGGTGGAGCTACTTTCATGCGCAGGAACTGCAAATGGTTCGTCACTGATTGAGTCGCTTGGTGACAAGCCCGACGGCAAGGTTTTGCTTTTCACTGACGGGTTCTGGTCTCGGGATGATGCGAGGGCTCTGAATCGGTGGAAGGACAATTTGCCCTCAGACACGCTGCGAATCATAAAGATTGGTGCAGATGCGAATCCCAAACTCAAAGGGTCTGAGATGTTCTCTTCAGACGAGTTGTTTTCTGCGCTTGATGGCTGGTTTGAAGAGGATGAGGAGTGGGCATGACGCTGTGGAAAAGTTTTGGCGCAAGCGTTCGCGGCCCAAGTCACATTACTGAAGGTTTGCCAAACCAAGATGCTTGGATGTCGTTTCACCATACCTGGGGGGATGGCATTGTGGTATCCGATGGGGTTGGTTCAAAGCCATTTTCCAATTTTGGAAGTGATGCCGCGTGCTTGGCTGTCGGTTGTGCAGCTCTAGCATGTCGCATCAAGGCTGAGATATCTCAGGTAGAGATAGACCGCGATTACCTATTGGAACGGATACAACATTATTGGCTCTCCAATATTAGCCCACTTGAGCCTCGAGATTGTTCTGCGACCTGTCTGTTCGCGTTCCGCTTCGGAGATGGCTTAATTCACTTGGGGATGCTTGGCGATGGTCTTGTCGCAGCTCTCAAACCTGATTGGTCTGTCGTATCACTCACTGAAGACAAGGGCTTCAGTTTTTCCAACATCACCACTGCGCTATCCACGAATGTTTCGCTGAATGAATGGCGGCATATTTCGCTTCCGGAGGAAGAGTGTATTGCTGTATTTCTGTGTACCGATGGCGTAGCGGATGACTTGGATGATGTCGATGGTTTTGTATCGGGCTTTATCGAGGCACATTGCTCCATCGCCGAAATAAGTGCCAATCGCCGCACCCGAGAAATGCTCGAAAAATGGCCTACTCCCAAACACAGCGACGACAAGACCATCGCTTGCCTTTTCCGTGAGGACGCCCCGGATGCATGAATCCATAGAACACAAAGCTCCGAAAGTTCTTGTGGATGAGTATGGCAATTTCCATCAGATTACCGATGAACTTGCTCGCGGTGGACAAGGCGTGGTCTACCGCACCACGGATGCGGATTTGGCTGTCAAGCAACCGCTAGATGCTTCCGGTCAGCCGGACAAAAATGCCAATCTGCGCGAACGTTTTCAGCGCATCCGCCTGCTGCCCATGCCACGGCGCATCCCCGTTTCCTTACCGCTCGCCATCTTGCGAGACGAACCGGGCTATGTGATGCGTCTATTGAACGATATGAAGCCATTCGCCGTTTTCGATTTGGACGGCAGAAGCAAGAAGAAGCTGGAAGATGAAAAGCAGGCCTTGCCGCAATGGCTGGCGAAGATCCCTGAAAAATATCTGGCGCTTCGGCTGCTGCACTACGCCAGCACAGGTTCTACACGTCGCCGTCTGCGCGCGCTGGCGAAGTGCGCCACCATCCTCGCCCGCCTTCACAACGCGGGCATGGTTTATGGTGACATTTCTCCCAACAATGCTTTTATTGGTGAAGGTGACACCCCCGATGTCTGGCTGATAGATGCTGACAACATGCGCCCTGAGTTAATTAGCGGCGGCGTGTCGGTCTATACGCCGGGTTACGGCGCGCCGGAAGTGGTGCAAGGTCGCGACCAATCCCGCCCACGAACCGATTGCTGGGCTTTCGCTGTCATGGCCTTCAAGCTGTTAGCGCTGTGCCACCCATTCATCGGCAACAAAGTGCTGCAAACTGGGGACGACGATGGCGGCTGGGATGCCGAGCCGCAGGCAAGAGGCGACAGTGTGCCCGCCTGCATGGAAGATCAGGCATACGCGGGGTACCTGCCTTTCGTGGATGACGAAAATGACGAATCCAACAAGGGGACTGGTGGTTTGCCGCGTGTTCTGGTTACAACACCGGGATTGCGTCGCCTTTTTCAAGCAACTTTCGGGGCTGGCCGAGAACACCCGCCTAGTCGCCCAGCGATGACTTTTTGGGCGCTGGAGCTTACCAAAGCAGCTGACCACGCGCTGGATTGCCCCGAATGTGCCATGAGCTATTTCGCTGATGATCATGGAAGCTGCCCTTATTGCGGCAGTGAACGCCCCGCATTCATTCGTATTCAAACGCCACGTTGGGAAATTGTTATTCCGGCCAGCACAACAGAACTAGCCCTGCCGCACCGTCTGTTCTACCCATTTTCATTCGAGAGTCACGACGTCATGGAATACGAGTCCGTGCTGAACTTCGCGGCCAAAACGGCAGTTCCTGCGCGAGGCGCAAAAGCTTTTCCTGAAAGCCTGACTTTCAAGTTCGTCGAGGGGGGTAAATGAATTTTCAGGACATTCCCGCCTGCATCCTGAACATCCGAGTCAAGCCGACCACCAAGACCCCGGCTCTTCAAGAGCAGCCCGTATTCTCGGTGGAAGCCCGGTTAAGCCGTGCGGATGAATTTGAAATTCGCTTAAGAGATTCCGTTGTCTTCGTCCGACCCGTCGTGACAGCAGACATCCGCCGCCTCAACGCCGAACTCGCCAGCGGGCGTTCCCTGCTGGCGCAACTAGCCAGCCCCGCTGTAGATGACAGTATCGAATTACAAGTCGCATTTTTCACAGGCGATAGTTTGGAAATGGGCGATGTCGAAATCGGCGTGGATGAATACGTGGAAAATGGACTGGGAAAGATGCGTCTTGGCGAAAAGGGAAAGCGCCCTTACGAGGTTCTCGGCCAAATCTGCTGCTTCCAGCAAGGTGAAAACGCTTACTTCTTTCTGACCGCCGGCCCAGCCATTGATGAAGAACTGAAACTGGAAGCCGATGAAGCGCCACGCGAAGTAAGGACAGAGCCAACTTCAAAAAACTCTTTCGGCATTACCGGCAATGGTATCCGTTTCGTTGTTACGGAAAAAGCAATGCCGGGCGGTAATTCGATCTTCATCGCATCTCGTCTGAAGGCGCAAAGGAATGATCCGGACCGCGCCTTGCGTTTGGCGAAAGGTCGGCTGCGTTTCGTGGATTGGACGCAGGCAGGACAAGTGCAAATTCTTGCCAAAGCTCAAATGACGGCACTCACGCAGGACGACGGCAGCTATCTGAAAAAATGGGATGAGTTCGGCGACATGGAAGGCGAACTGCTACTTAGACAGGCGCGCGAGGTTGGCTCTTTGCAGTTCGAGGGGATGACTCAGAGACGAGACGGAACTGTCACGGTTCTCATTTCTCAGGCATCTGATTCGTCATGGATTGCGCTGGGAAAAGGCGCAGTGCCTGAAGTCGAGTTGGTGGATGAACTGCCAGACTATTTGAAGATTGAAAACTTTAGCTTTAAGGACTTTGTAGGCGGGATTGAGCAATCGGATGAACTAAAAGTTCGTGAGGAAAGGAGCTATTTCAATGTCGTCGGATTTGACAAAGAAGCCCGAGTGCTCACGCTTAAAACGGAGACTCTGCCCAGAGAGTGTGGCACGCTCATCCTGTCGCTAGCGGGCGAAACTGCCCAAATCAAGCGCCGTATGGCCGCTCGTCAGGCCATTCTGGAAGGCCGTGCAGCCAACCCCCAGTTGGGGCTGTTAATTGAGGAGCAGGGACAAATTTCGCGAACCCGCGAACCGCAAAAAATCCCACCGCTTACGGCATTCGTCCGCAAAAAAGTATTTCGCAATGACCCAACGGTAATGCAGGAAAAAGCTATTGAGGTGGCCTTAAACACACCAGACATAGCGCTGATCCAAGGCCCACCCGGCACCGGCAAGACTACTGTCATCGCTGCGATTCTAGAGCGCTTAAACGAGATTGCCGACAAACGAGGGGCGCGTATCAAGGGTCAGATCCTGTTAACAGGGTTTCAGCATGATGCCGTGGAGAACATGATAGAGCGGCTCTCGCTCAACGGTATCCCCGTGCCAAAATTTGGCAAGCGGTCTGGTGCGGCTGATGATGATTACAGCGCCTTCGAGCGCAATCTTGAGGATTGGTGCTCAAAATTGGCCGCTGAGCTACGTGAGCGAAACCCGCGGATTGCAGAAGTGGAGCAGGAAAGGGAAATCAAGAACCTGTTCCTCCAATATGTTCAAGCACCAAGTCGCCCATTGGCGGGAAGCCTTGCTAGAAAAATCGCTTCACTTGGCGTTGCGGTGCTAGGTGAAGGCGGCATGCGTCGGGCGGAGAATCTGGCAAAGAACCTCACGCGTGAAGAGAAGCTCAACGAAGATTCAAGTCAATGGCTAAATGCCGCACGTCGTCTGCGTGTTCAGTCTGAAAGCTTCAGCGACGACGGGCCGGAACGGTCGGTAGATGCGCTGGAAGATCTGCGCGATGTTCTTGAAGAAAGCGAACGCGAATTGCTAGGCACAGCGAGTCTTTGGCGCAGCGAAGATGGTCCGCCCTCGTTTCTGGCGGATTTGGCGGCGCTGAAAATGAAGCTCCTTGTCCGGTTTAGCAGTCCGCCGGTTTTTCGCGTGGAAAAGCAAAACGACGAGGTGATTGCGCTTTCTGAATTTGCCATCCAGCGCATCAAGACCGTAGGGAGTTCAGCTAAGAACAAAAAATCGGCTGCGTTGGCTGAGTTTTTGGCTGAATTGGAAGGCAACCCTTATGGAATGATGGACGCACTTTCTGATTACAGCTTTGCCTTTGCTGCCACTTGCCAGCAAAGTGTGAATCGAAGGATGCAAGCACAAAAGGGGATGACGGGGAGTGATGTCAATAAGAGCATGGAGTACGAATATGTGATCGTGGACGAAGCCGCTCGCGTATCGCCCCGTGACTTGATGGTTGCCATGGCGCAAGGCAAGCGAATCATTTTGGTAGGCGACCATCGGCAATTGCCGCACATCATTGACGAAGAGGTGGCGCGCCAGATGGAGGAAGGCGAAGGTGGGCAGGACGAAAATGACTGGCTAAAAAAATCCATGTTCCAGTACTTGTTCAGCACTCGTCTGAAGACGTTGGAGGAATACGACGGCATTACCCGCCGCGTAACGCTCGACAAGCAATATCGCATGCACCCGCTGCTGGGTAGCTTCATCAGCCGCAACTTCTACGAACGCTTTGATCCGACGGAGCAATTCGGCTCAGGGCGGCCTGTAAGCGATTTCGCCCATGCGCTCTCCGGCACGAATGGCAAGCCTGCGGTTTGGCTGGATGTACCAGCACAGATAGGAAGACATCAAAAGGACGGAACCAGTTGGACGCGTCCTGCAGAGGCCACTGTCATCGTAGGCAAGTTGAATGAGTGGATGAGTTCGGATGCGGGGAAAGGACTCTCCTTTGGTGTGATTTCTTTCTACAAGGCTCAGGCCGACCTTATCAGGAAACAATTGCGCCACATCGCGGACGACGACAAGAAGTTGCGCGTTGGCACGGTGGACTCCTTCCAAGGTATGGAATTCGATGTTGTATTCCTATCCATGGTGAGAACCATGCCAAATAGGGAGAGTATTGAAGCCAGTAAGAGGAGAGTGATTAGTAAAGGCGAGAGTTGGACAGATGCAACAGAAGCTCAGTTTTGTTTCGGCCATCTCTGCCTCTACAACCGCCTGAATGTTTCCATGAGCCGCCAAAAGAAATTGCTGGTAGTCGTCGGCGATGCGGGTGCGTTACAAAACCAACTCGCGGAAGACTTTATCCCTGGACTAGTGGATTTTCTTCAACTCTGTCGGCGTGAGGGAGTGGTGCTGCCATGCTGAAGCTTCTGGACTACGGTAAGCCCAGCCCCTTCAGCGCCATCATCGGTAGGCCGCGCCATCTCGCCTGGCCAGTGCATGCGTATCGCGTGACCTTGCCCAAGGTCTCCAACGATGGCGATGGCTTGAATGCATTTGAGCGAGTCATCCTTAAATTGCTTGATGTTTTCGGGACACTGAATGCCGATGAGCTGGCGGATGAAACCCGTATTCCGCTGGATTTAGTCAAGGGCGTTCTTTTGCGCTTGCAGGACAAAGGGTTTATTGACGACTACAACGCCATCATCAGACAGGAGCGAAATGAGGGCTTAAACGAGGAAGGCAATCCCCCCGTGTTCGTGACCGCATTGTTGTTCCGTGAACTTGTTAGCGGGAAAATTTTGCCATTTCTGCATCAACTGGACGATGCAAATCCCTTGCAGAAGAAGGAAGGCGAGGAGAAAGATTTTCGGACGATCCGTTGGGATGCTTCTCACAAAAGATATTCCCCAACACAACGTGATGTCATCAACACATTGCGGGCCATGAAAAAACGCGCGGCAGTATTGGGCATGGAATGCAAAATACCCCCTGTCCAGCAGATCACGATAATCGCTGAACCCGAGTTTTATCACCTCGATTGTCCCATTGCCATTCAGAAAAGCGACAGCGAGTTCCGCATCGCCGATCCGTTTGGAAACGGTTTTTCTTTGATCCTCGAAAAATCCTTTGAGCAGATGCTGGAGCGAGAGGATAACCTAGCTGGCTGGCTGCTCACTTGGAAGCAACAGCTGAGTACTTCCGGTTCTGGAAAACAGGACACAAGACAAAAAGAACCATTCGAGACGGATGCCAACTGGCAACGTTATCCGAAACTTATTGCCAGTTTAAAACCTGCTAGTAACGCACAATTTCGAACACTTGCCAAAATTCATGCGTCCATAGAATGGGCGCTGTTTTACGCCTGTTGCGTTCGCCCATTCAAGGACATCATCGCAACACTAAGATACACCGAACAGAGCCAACACGCCGCATTGCTGGAGCAATCGACCCAGGCTATCGGGCTTGAGCAGCCATCGCAAGGTTTTAGGCCGATTCGTGAAGGCAAGCTGCGGGAATTTGAAAATGGTGGCGCTTACCAAGAAACGGTTCTCGCGATTGCCATCCTTCAAGCGCGCTATGACGAAGGGCACCCTTTACGGCGTCTTGCTGTCAAGCAACCAGATCTCATTAACCGTCTTATTGCCATCAGCGCCAAGCGCAATGAAAAAGCACATGGCAAGGGCGGTGCGGATGCACCTCAGCATGAACTGACTGATGAGCCATTCCTTCGCGAAGTCGTTCACACTCTTGTCCGGGACATCGCGTTCGTCGACACTCCGACTTTCATCGCGGATAAGAATGCGCAAGTTGATGAGCTGCTGGATGCTCGCGCCAGTATCCAGGCCGAGTTCGGCTTCAAGCTGTTCAATCGCCTTAGCATGCACCTGCAGGATCGTTTGATTCATGCAGAGTGTTTCTTCCTATCGTGCCATGACGGTGATGATGCTGCGACCTATGTCGGCGACATTTATGCCGCAGCCCAAGCGTCATTCGAGAAACTATTGGCAGACAGTCTACCGCCCGATGTCAGCGACCCCCAGCTTATCTGCCTTGCTGAAAGCAAGGCTGTTGCGGCCAACCTCTGTGGGGTTTTGCCCGAAAGTTTGCAAACCGTCAAAACACTGGCAGTACGTCAAACACTGCAGGGCCGCAGTCAATCCTTGGGTGCGTGCGTCATTGCACTGCTGTTAGTTTCTGACGAGGATGCCCTTGCCACAATTTATGACATGCAGCCGACATTCGTAGACGATTTGGGAATCCTCATTATTCAGCGCGGCCACGGCAACGAGCCGCGACCTTTGCCAAAGGCAGAGATTGCGAAACTCCGTAAAGCTGCCCTATCAACCATCAAAACTCTCTTAGAGCAATGACAATGAACAACCCAGATAAGTCAGAGAAAGAAGTCGATCTCATACAACGTGAAACCAGTGTAGCTCTGCGAGAAAAGCAGGCTCAGACTGATCGTCAGGCACTTGAAGCAGAAAAAGCGAAACTGACTGAGCGAGAGAAAGCAATCATCATCGCAGAGCAGAAGCGTGATGCAGGCTTTGCCGATGAACGTGCAGCTTTAAATAATGAGTTGCGCGACAAACGCAATCAGGTAGATGCAGAAATATCAAACATCAGATCAAAGAAGCTCCTAGAGCTTGACGATGAAGTTGCAAAACTAAAGTCCAAGCGGCTGGATGAGGTTTCCAATGCTGAGAATATTGAGCGTGAACGTATTCGCGCGGAAATCGTCAAGGAGCGCGAAGCTTGGGCTACTCAGCTGAACGATGATCGCAAGAAATTGAATGCAGAGCGCACTGAACTTGAGAAACAAAAAGGTGCGCTATCTGCCCTGCAGAGCGAGGTTGAAGGTCGAAAGGTAGAGCTCGAAAGCGCAGAGAGGATGATCGAGCGCAAAGAGCAACGACTGGAGCAACAATGGCAGAGGCGCAATGAGCAGTTGCAGGATGAAGTAGAGGAGCAAATAAGGGAGCGCCGCAAGTCACTAGAGGCTACGGAAGCCAACTTTAGGGCTGAAAATTCTCGACTACGTGACGCCCTAAACATTCAGACCGGACTTGTCAGTGCGTTTGAGCAATTGAAACAGCAACTCGGCGGAAAAGACCCCGTCGAGATTCTGCGGGCACTTAACAGTCAAACAGACGAACTCAAACGTCTGCGTGAAGAGCTTGCCACGCGGCCCACAGAGGAAATGCGCGAACGATACCAGGCGCTTGAATCGGAAGCTAGAAACCAGAGAGCTCGGGCAGACGAATTGGAGCGACAAATTATCAGCAATGAGGCGGCATTTGCCGAAATTGGCGACCTCCGCCGCCAGAACTCCGTGCTCAATGCCGAGAGTAAGTCTTTGGCGCAAAGAGCATCCATCTTTGAGGGTGCAGCCAACGAAGCACAAGCCGAACTCAACCGTCTGCGTGCAGCCTATGAGCGCCCCGCTGAGGTGGAAGCCCGTTACAAAGAAATTGAGATGCCGCACATCAGTGTGGACAAGGCCAAGCAGCCGGTGCAGCACGAGATTGATGAAATAACTTGGCTCACTGGTATTGGTAATGCCTGCGACACATACGGGCTGCACTTCAACCCGCGCATTTTGAAAGCTTTTCATACAGCGCTTAAAACAGCTGAATGGTCGCCGCTCACTGTCCTGGCAGGGGTTTCCGGAACCGGAAAATCTGAACTACCACGCCTATACTCGCACTTTGGTGGCATTTATTTTGAGCCGATTTCTGTTCAGCCGAACTGGGATTCACAAGAATCCATGCTGGGTTTCTTCAATTCCATAGACAACAAATTCGACACCCAACCAGTGCTTCGCCTCCTAGCGCAAAGCCAGAAACCGTGGAGCAATGAATATCCTGGTTTGCAAGATGCAGTTTGTCTTGTTCTGCTTGATGAGATGAATCTTGCCCACCCAGAACTTTATTTCGCCGAGTTTCTGAGCAAACTCGAACTGCGGCGCGGCAGAAAGGGCAGCGATGTCCCGTTCATACCGGTGAAGATCGGTGCGGGCATGAAGCCCTACGAACTTTCGCTCGGGCGCAATGTTCTCTGGACAGGAACGATGAACCAAGACGAAACCACCAAGTCACTTTCGGACAAGGTGCTTGACCGTTCCATCATCATCAACTTCCCGCGCCCGACCGAACTCAAGCGCCGTTTGAAACTCACGCCCTTGGATGAAAGGAATCGCGGCCCGGCATTGCACAAGGCATCGTGGCAAAGCTGGTTGGTACAAGGAAGCATTTTCCCTGAGGAAGTCATCAAGCCTTTCAAGACGTTCATCGAGAACATGAACGCCGCGCTGGCGATTTCCGGTCGTGCCCTCGGCCACCGCATCTGGCAGTCAATTGAATATTACATGGCGAACTACCCGGACGTGCGGGCGGCGCTAGCCGAAAAAGATGAACCCTCGACCCACAAGGCGATGCACATCGCCTTCGAAGATCAACTTGTGCAGAAGGTCATGCCAAAACTGCGCGGCATAGACACACGAGGCAAGAGCAAGACTGAATGTCTAGACAAAATCCGAGGGCAAATCGTCGCTGGCATCAACGGCAATTCGTTCAACCTTGCCGAAGACTTCGACCTTGCATGCGAACTCGGCTACGGTCAGTTCATCTGGCAGTCGGCAAATTACCTTAACGTCAGCGTCACGGATGGCAATCCCAGCCCTATCGCCACTCAAACCGACAACGACGGCGAAGATCCCCCCCTTCTTTTCCAGAAAGACGAAACAGACTCGGCCAAGCGCCGTAAGGCCTGGAACGCGAAGAAACCAGAGCATCGAGATGAGCTTCGTAGAAAGCTAGAAGAGAATGCCAAGGCTGGAAGGATTCCCGATCAGCAATGACAATTACCCTCCAAAAAGTCTATATCGACTATCACGCCAAAGAAAAATACGCCCGCACACTGCTTGGGCAACTTGACTGGTTTTGTCGTATTGCAGATTTCGATCCGAAAACTGGTTTGGCATTGCCACAAGCACTGACCGGTTTTCTCGCAAAAGTCACACAATCGGCAAATGACTGTTTAGTCCTTGATAGGCTTTGGCGTATCACTGAGCACAGCCGCGCCTCTGTCGAGCGGCTATTTCGCTCGCTCAACGAAAGTCCACGCCGTGAGCAAGCATTGTTGGCAGTTCATTCTGTGCGCGAACTCGATGTAAACAGCTTCATCAAACTTAGCAATCGACCAGGGCGCACCATTCGGGAAAAGCTTGCCGGTAAACCGTATATGCAGGCCGTGCGTCGTTTTCAGTCTATCGATCTGCCGGAAAATCGTCTGCTGAAGGCATTTGTACGCCACCTTGCGGAACTGCTCGAATTGCGCCGAGACTGTCTCGGCCACGAAGATGAACTGCTGCAAACGATTCAATCGTGGCTGCGTTCCGACGAGGCGCAGGCCATTGGCAAGTGGGACAACCTACCGCCCAACAACACGCTGCTAGCGCACCGCGATTACCGTCACGTGTGGGATGCATGGCGCTGGCTGCAAACCATCGATGAGGACATCACCAGCGACCTTTCTCAATTGGATGCCCGCGAGAAGACCATGCGCCTTTGGCTGCAATGCGCGCAAATGTGGTCTGAGGGCAAGCATCTCATTGTGGAGATGCCGTTGCTATTCGACTATGAGAAGTTCGAGATTCTTCCGTGGACTTCCAAGCCTCCTCTGTTTAAAGAAGTAAAGCAGAAGATGCACCGCCATGTGCATCAAAGCACGAGCACCGAACCAATTTGCATTGATCTCACCGTCTTGCACCCCCGTTATGCCAGTGGTGACAGAAAAGGAGCGCAGTCACTGGCGGATGCCTTTCTTTGGCAGAGGTGGCAACGCGAAGATGAAGCAGTGGGTATTGAACTCTTTGATGCCGATGCCGCTTGGCTGCATCCCGATGCGACTACCATTTCTGCGACAGACCTGTTTTTTGCAAAAGACAACACCACTGAGCTTTTTGACCACGCCGCCCGCGTTTTTACTATTCGGCTGAGCGAGGCGTTCAAAAACGATACGCTCATCTGGCTTGCACCAGACTTCCTCAACGACTTCGAGCTTGAAGTCATCCGTCGCAACCTCAACGCGCGTTTCCTTGATGCCGAGCCGCTGCCACGAAGCATGGCGGCCGTGTTCGCTCAAGCCGACCCGGCCAAAATCACGGGCGAGGGTTACTCCATCGTCGTCGTTGATTCCATTGGCGGTAAGACAACCGCCACCAAAGTCGTCGCCAAGTTCGACAAAGACCTCGCGAAACGCCTTCCTATCACCAAGGGCTTTTATTGGGAGCGCTGCCCGCCGGTCGTCATCCCAGGCGGGGAAACAGGATTGCCGACAGGCAGCGGCTACGATATCGCCACGCTGGATGCCAAAGAGCTGTGGCGCGATGCGACTCGCCCGACAAGACCTCCATTCATTGAAGCGGTACACCTGAAGCGTGTTCCGGACATCGGGAATTTCGCGTTCTGTATCAATTTGACGGAAAGCCCCGTTATGGGCGGCATCCATCTTCATGCCTTGCAACAACAGGTGGCCGACATTCCACTTTGGCGCGACCAGATTCCTGAGCTTTCAATCAAGGTGATGCAGGATGGCCGTCAGCAACGATTCCATCTGGTCTCGCGCGGCACGACTGTCAAACCCACTCGCGGCAAACCTGTCACCATCCCTGTCGAAGAAGCCTTCACACTGCCTGCTGGTAGGCTGCATTACTCTTTTCCACTTTACATTGGCGACAACGCCAATGATCTTGGTTTCTCCGCACGTCTCGATTCCCCCGCCTTCCCGTTGAAAAAAAACGCCGAATGCGAGTTGACCCTAACCTTTGAATACGGCGCAGACGATCCCTATAAGCTCGTCTTCACGCCGCGCGACAAATCTTTCCCGTCCGTCCGCGCTACTTGGCGGCGTACGGAAGAAATGATCATCACCGACGCCCCCGCGCCGGAATACCCTCATCCGATGACTTGGGCAGAGTTGCGACTTGTCCCAAAACCCGGCAGCAATGAAGCATCCGACTTGCTGGAATGGGTGCAGAACGCGATTGCGCAGCTTGACCGAGATTTTTATGTCCGCCCAAAACCAAGAACTACTGGCCTGATAGCCCAAAAGTGGCTGACCGACAAAAAAGGGGGGCACTTCACCTTTGCCACCTGCAACGCCACCAATGAATCGGTCTTCATCCATCAGAATAGTTTTTCTCGTGAAGCCAACTACTCTGACTTCTCAGAGGGCCAAAGCATTTCATTCGAGCTTCAAGAGCGGGATGGGAAATACTCTGGCTGGAAAGTGGCTGGGCCGAGATACAAAGATGAAGTACGTCTGAAAAACTTTGACGAAGAATCAGAAAGAAATCTGATTGCTAGCATACGCAAGAGGCTTTACTTTCCCGTGATTCAAGTTTGGAGGGATGGTCGCTCTATTGGCGACCCAGAATGCCCAAAAGATTTTTCTGCAGCGATGAGGGTCAATAGTGAGTACCTCGTTGCTCTATTGAGAGAGCACGACATTCCTGAAGCAGTGAAAAATGAGATTCGATTTCTGTTGGCCTGTATGCACAAAGACGCGCCGGACGAGTGCGCTCAGTGGATAGTCGGACAGATTGAGAGTCAGAAAGTCCGTAATACGCAAGCAGTCGGCTTCGCGCTTGGCAATCTCTCTGAGCAATGGCAAAAAGTCCTGTTATCCAAGCTTGTGGCGAATCCGACGAACGATTCGCTTAGTGTTTTCGCCTATGCCATTTGGCGCGAACGCAGTGTTGTTGAGCGATTTTCGTTGTCGGATTTGGCTGATATTTTGAGGGGCTTGACTGAACGTTTTGAAAAAATCAATTCTGCACCAATAGCTCAGGTGCGGGGGAAGGAGTGGTCACGCGTCACCACCGGGACATTGGAACTTCTACTCGGCCTGCTTCGCATCCGTGCGTCATCCAATCCCGAAATCAAGAAGCTTCTTCAGCCGCATCAAAAAATCACCAAGCAACTGGCTAGGCAAGTCGAGCGCGTCACAGAAATCGTCGCGCAGTCCAACATCAGCCTCTTTTCCCGCGTGCAAATCACCATCGAGAAGCCAGAAGGCGACCGTACCCACGACCTGCTCTACGCGCTGCGCTTATATCTTACTGGAGACGATGGTGCGAACGCGATCCACATTTCCAGCGTCTCCGATAGTGATCACGACTGAGCGAGAATGAATGATTCATTTCAGCAACGTGCACTCCGCCTCGCGCCGAGTGACGAGTCCCGGCAGCACTCTCCCGCCGCCAAAGACCCATCGGCGCAGCTCTGTCGCGGCGGCTACCCAGTCCCGCTGATTGATGCGCCGACGCAACGTCGAGGTCTGTAAGCGCCCCGCGCCGAGGTTGAACGTGAAGTCGACGATGGCTGCGAGCCGCCCCTCCGGCTCAGTAGCTAGCACTGGGCAGAAGCGCAGCGTCCCCGCCAGTGCAGTCTGCAGATCGCACGCCAGATAGATCTCAGCCTCTGCCTCAGTGATCGGCGGGTGCTTGGGATCGCAGAGATGACCGTACCCAATCGTCCAGAACCCTGCTGGGCAGATATAGGGAACGGCAGTGATCTCGACCCCGCGCTTCACCTTGCGCTCGAATCCCTCGAAGCGCTTGGCCAGCTCGATGGCCGTTTTCGGCACCCCGGTCACGAGCGCACCCGGTCGAACACGCGCCCGAGGAACCAGAAGTTCAGAACCCCGGCCCACAGCGCCTGATCGGCTTCCGTCCAGGCATACAGGATCGCGGTGCCCCAGCCAGCGCCAGCGGTGACGGCAGCCGCAAAAGCAGCCGTCTTGGCCGCACAGTACAGCGCCATGAACCAGTAGGTGATTACCGGGCGCACGCTGATCGACAACGCGTCAGCCCAGCGCACACCGGTCTTCTCACCTTGGGTGCGGACGGCCTCGCGCAGCGCATCGACGGCACCGACATTCCAGGCGGCTTCAGCACTCGCTCCGATTTCGGCCATCCGCTGCGCGCCGCGAATTTTCTCGAACTCCAGCGCCTTGTCCTGCATGGCCAGCTCGTGGCCGCGTTCGCCCTTGCGGTCCAGCCACTTGAGGATTTCGGGCGCAAGACGGAAGGCCCCGCCCAGGATGCCACCGAGGAGGGTTTCGATCATTGGGGGCCTCCCATCAGCTTGAGCTTGATGGCGGCACCGACCAGCAACGCGGCCAGGATGCCTGTGGTGGCCACCTTGATGGTCGTCTGCCAAGCCGTGCGGCGGGCATCGCGCCAAGCCTCCAGCAGATCGCGCAACTCCCGGATGTCGCGGGCAGCGTGGCCGTTCTCCAATCCAAGATGGGCGAGGCAGCGCTCGGCACCACGTTCGGCGGCACGGTCAAGCAGATCGTCGAAATCCTCCTTGCGCAGTAGGAGCATGTTCTCGACGAGTACGGGCTGTTGTTCGGGTTCGGTCATTTGCTTTCTCCAGAAATGCGAAACCCGCCCGATGCGTGAGCATCAGGGCGGGTCTCAGGGTTGAATCAGTTGGGTTTCAGATCTCGATGATTTCCAGCGTCAGGCTGGGGGCGATGCCTTCAATGGCGTCGTCGCGGACGAACACCTTCTGGCCAAGGGCCGCAGAGCCCCGCGCCTTGATTCGGCCACCACCGGGCAATGCGACCGTCACCACGCCGGAGCCGACGTCGATCACGGTGCCCGCCTGCAGCGGCGGGTCGGGGATAAGTTGGCGAAACTGCTCGTAGAGGTTATGCATAGGCCTGCACCCCCAGCGTTTGCCAGACCTCGGGCATCCCGGCTTCCACCTGGGTCGCGCGGACGAGGCCCAGCCGGGTGACGCTGCCGTCCTGGTACTCCACAAACGTGCCAGGTTCGATGATCCCGGTCTCGGCCAGCACCGGCAGCCGCAGGCTGACCTCGAGCTGGTGACCGGTGTCGCCCAGCACGGCGATGCCACGCTGACGCGCAGCGGCGGCCTCGGTGATCAGCGGATTAACGACCATCGGTGCCAGCACATCTCCGGCAGTCCCTGCTCGGGTTACCTGCCCGAGGACGCCGACATCCTGCCCGGAAACGAACACGCGGTTGTACCCAGGCTTCTCCAGCCAGCGCAACGACTCGCGGGCGACGGCATCGACCGGCAACACGAAGTCGGGCGTGACCGTGCTCCATTCCCAAGGGGCGACCGGGTAGCGATGACGCACACGGATGCTCTGAGCCGAGGGATGCGGAATCAAGTAGCCACCTGCAGCACCGGCAATGG
>JAGWUK010000279.1 GCA_028868455.1 Burkholderiales bacterium
GTTTCTCTCACAGAATTCCTTATTGGCCGCTGCTGTTCCAATAAAGCGGCGAGCAATGCCAGCAAACCCATCCCTAACAATAAATGCGTTGTCACAATGATCGGCTGCAACTTTAAGGTCACGGTCCACGCACCAAATGCCCCTTGTAAGCAAACAAAGAAAAGCAAGAAAATCGACAGTTTTGGCGATACTGAGCTGTCCTTTCGGTTCCTCCAGGCAAGCACTAGCTGGACAATAATCAAAATACCGACACTCATTGCCAGATAACGGTGAATCATTTCTACCCATGCTTTTTGTACGGTTACCGGTCCGTATGGCATTGCAATTTCCGCAGCCTTAATTTCCGCATGGGATTGCAAGGGGTTTGCCTGTCCATAACAGCCCGGCCAATCAGGACATCCGAGGCCGGAATCCGTCAATCGGGTAAACGCACCAAACATAATCAATTCAAACGTTAATGCCAACGTCACTGCGATCAGCTTGCGATGCTTGTTTTGCTCAGAAGAAATTATTACGATGGCCAGTGGAACCATCGCCACCAACAGCCCAGTAATTGCCAGTTGAATAAACACAGTTAGCCTATCGCTGATGCACGCAAAAGTTTTGCGATATCTTTCTTAATCTTATTTGGATCCGCATTTTTTGGATAACGCATCATCAGATTACCCAATGGATCGATCATATAGATATGGTCACTGATCTGTGTCCCATCGTCGACAGGTAACCATTTCTTCAAAATCTCGGGATTGATTTTCAATATCCTGGTTCCGTCATATTCTCGCAGAAGTAGCGTATCTATCGGCTGGTTGTCTGTCACAAACCAGACGCGCTCAATCCTGTCCATCTCCTTGCCTTGCGCCAAACGTAATTGACGTATGTCATATAGCTTGGTCTGACAATATTGTCCACATGCGCCGCTATCAATCTGAAGCATTAGCCACTTGCCTTTGAGATCGCTTAGCTCAACATTTTTCGCATTTGCATCGTCACCCAAAAAGTGTGCTTGAAACACAGGCGCCGGATACTGTCGAGGATCGAGAATGGTGCCATAGTTGGTCCGGCCACTCGGTTTGATGACATAGTATGCCAGGTAAGAAAAAATCATTGGTGCTGCACATACAGCCAAAATCAAAAATAATTTCCAGCGACCACCCGAAGTTTGCTTACTTGTTTTTTCCACGACGAAATCCTGTTACGACAAAAAAAATAATCACCATGAGCGTCAGTGCATACCATTGAAATGCATATGCACGATGTTTTTCAGATCCACTTGAAGGTTGTGGCCAGTGCCTGTCCAATCCATCAGGTAATTCTGAAGTCTGTTCAATAATAAATGGATAGAATCGCATACCACTTCGTCTTGCGAGTGCGTCCAAATCCAGGTTCTGAATAATACTGCCGCCAACTAGCGGTTCATCTGCCCCCAATTGCATGACCCTGTCAAGGTGATCTCTGACAACACCTTCGATGCGGATATTGCCTTCTGGCGTCGCCAGTTTGGGGAGATGCTTCCTGTCCAAAGGGTCTCTGGCATGCCAACCACGCGCAACCAGAAGACGCCTGTCGTCGCCAACAATTCGTATTGGCATCAGTACATACATACCCGCCTGACCATTCAATGGACGATTATCCAGATATAAAGTCCATTCCGGAACAAACTGTCCCTGAACAGCAATTTTACGAAATGTCAGCAAGTTTTCCTTGCTCTGAAAAGCACTTAGCAATACCGTCGGCATTTGAGTTCGCTCGGCCATTTGCGATGCAATTAACTCCTTTTCTCTTGCCCGGCGCGTTTGCCATTGCGCCAGAGAGAGTCCAAGACAAACCAAAATGACTGTAACGATCAGCGGCCACAAACGGGAACGGAAAGAGTTTCGCATTACAATAGAGAACAATTCAATTTACTTACCCTGACTTTGTAGAGATACCGAATGAAGATTATCGTCGCCATCGCCTTTTTCTTAATCCTATTCAGTCTGGGTTCAGCACTTGTCTATCTCATGAAAGATAAGGGGAAAAGCGATCGTACCGTCAAGGCATTGGCGTTCAGAGTCGGTTTTTCCATTACATTATTTTTGCTCATCCTGATTGCCAACCATTTTGGATTAATCCAGCCAACGGGCATCAGATAAGCTGGCCAGTACAAACTCGTATCGGTAAGAGAAAAAGCCGCACAGTGTTTGTGCGGCTTTTTGCATTCATTCGAGTGACAAGGTTTTACAGCCAATAAACGACAACATACAATCCCAGCCATACCACGTCGACAAAATGCCAGTACCAGGCAGCGCCTTCAAAAGCAAAATGGTGGTCAGGTGTAAAGTGACCTTTCAGCACACGAAACAGCACGACTGACAACATAATCGCCCCCATCGTCACGTGAAAACCGTGAAAGCCAGTGAGCATAAAAAATGTTGATCCGTAAATGCCGGAAGTCAATTTCAGATTCAACTCATGGTACGCATGAATGTATTCATACGCTTGAAAACCCATGAATGTTGCCCCCAACAAGATGGTCGCCAATAACCAGAAAGCTGTTTTCCCGCGATGACCAGCACGCAGCGCATGATGCGCGATGGTCAGTGTCACGCCAGAAGTCAGCAACAACGCTGTATTAATTGTTGGAATCGGGAAAGGCCCCATGGTCTTGAATGCTTCAATCGTGCCGGCAGGTCCGATATTTCCCCACTGCGCTGTAAAATCTGGCCACAGAATTTTGTGATCAAGATCAGCCAACCATGGCATGGAGATACTTCTTGCATAAAACAAGGCGCCAAAGAATGCCGCAAAAAACATCACTTCAGAAAAAATAAACCAACTCATGCTCCAGCGATAAGATACATCAATACGTGCGCTATATTTGCCGGATTCCGATTCGGCAATCGCATCGCCAAACCAGTTGTACAACACGACCAGCGTCAGAAAAATACCTGCGAAATTCAGATACTCGCCCCACACAACGCCGTTGACCCAGGCAGCAGCACCGAGCATCGTCATCAATAAGGTACTTCCTCCGAGCACCGGCCATTTCGATGGCCCTGGTACGAAATAATACGGCGCTTTAGCGTGTTGAGAACTCATTTCCATCCCCCGATGCAATTTAATTTATTACTCGAAATGTTATTTTGCGACAACGTGCTTCACTATCGTCACCAGTGTTGCAATGAAGAGCAACGCGCCGATGATGCCAGCAATAATCACATGAACAGGATTAAGCTGAGCCGCGTCCTTTTCGTAATCGTTTCTTTTACGGATACCCAGAAACGACCAGAATACCGCCTTGAGCGTCGCAAAAAATGAAGCTTTTCGCTTCGTTGCTTCTTTCAGATCGCTCATGACTTCCCTTGCTCATTTTTTACTGCTGCTTGTTGCTTTCCACCCACCTCGAAGAATGTATACGACAAGGTAATGGTCTTCACATCTTTTGGCAATGCCGGGTCAATAAAGAACACTACTGGCATTTGCCGCGCTTCGTTCGGCCCCAAGGTTTGTTGCTTAAAGCAAAAACATTCCACTTTTTTGAAAAACCTCGCTGCCTGTTGCGGTGCGTAGCTTGGAATGGCCTGTGCATCCATTTTGTAAGCCTGTTTATTAACAACTTCATACATGATCTGAGTCATTTCACCAGGATGCACTTGCATACTTGCAACCGTAGGCCTGAAACGCCAAGGACCTTGGGTATTGGCATCAAATTCCACGGTAACTACGCGACTCTTATCGATCTGCGAATTGGCGATTTCTTTTTCCGAAACATCTTTTGACGTCAGAATATTCACACCTGTCAATTCACAAATCTGCCGATACACAGGAACCAAACCATAACCGAATCCAAACATCAGAACAGCAATAATCAGTAATTTTCCCAACATCGTTTTGTTGAGCTTTTTACTGCCGTTCACTGCGTGAGCTTCTTCGGTCATTACTCTTCCATCTCAACGAAACCAGATTTGCTTTACAAATACGCCGACAAAAAATACCAGCGCGACAGAAAACAAGATCAAGGCAGTTTTAGCGTTAGCAGACTTTTTGTCGTTTTTCATATATACGATGCCACCCGTTTGAGTCGGGTGGCTATCCAATTCCGATTATTTAACGACAGGTGGCTCTTCAAAAGTATGGAAAGGAGCCGGACTTGGCACAGTCCATTCCAGACCTTCTGCGCCATCCCATGGTTTTGCCGACGCAGGTTGACCGCCCTTGATGGCTGGAATTACGACAGCCAAAATAAAGTAAACCTGCATCAAACCAAACCAGAATGCGCCGATTGTCGCAATTTGATTAAAGTCAGTGAATTGCGCTGGGTAGTCGGCATAGCGACGTGGCATACCTGCCAATCCCAGGAAGTGCATAGGGAAGAAAGTCACGTTGAATGCAATCAGTGAGCCCCAGAAGTGAATTTTTCCGCGTGTTTCGTTATACATGAAGCCTGTCCACTTCGGACTCCAGTAATAGAAACCGGCAAACAGCGCGAACAACGATCCAGCAACCAGTACGTAATGGAAGTGCGCTACGACGTAGTAAGTATCTTGCAGCTGAATATCAATTGGTGTTACGGCCAGAATCAGACCAGTAAAGCCACCCATCGTGAACACGAAAATGAAACCAACTGCGAACAACATTGGCGTTTCAAAGGTCATCGAACCTTTCCACATTGTCGCTACCCAGTTAAACACTTTTACACCGGTCGGTACGGAAATCAGCATCGTGGCGTACATGAAGAACAACTGTGCCGTAACAGGCATACCGGTTGTAAACATATGATGCGCCCAAACAATGAACGACAGAATAGCGATAGATGCAGTCGCATATACCATCGATGCGTAACCGAATAAAGGTTTGCGAGCAAATGCAGGAACAATCTGAGAAACGATACCAAACGCAGGCAAAATCATGATGTACACCTCTGGATGTCCAAAGAACCAGAAGATATGCTGGTACATCACAGGATCACCACCGCCTGCTGCATTAAAGAATGACGTACCGAAATGACGATCAGTCAGTGTCATCGTAATTGCCCCAGCCAGAACTGGCATCACAGCAATCAGCAAGTAAGCAGTAATCAGCCAGGTCCAGCAAAACATCGGCATTTTCATCAATGTCATGCCAGGTGCGCGCATGTTCAA
>JAGWUK010000280.1 GCA_028868455.1 Burkholderiales bacterium
GGCAATGAAAGGTTTCAACATGCCTGCTTCCAGTATTTTTACTTGTTGTTCCACACTATCGAGCTGAGCCGCGCAATATTTAATCAACTCGGATCCCCGCTGATAAGCACTGACCGAAGCTTCGAGCTTCAATTCGCCGGCTTCCATTCTTGCGACCAGTTCAGTTAATTCTGCCATCGCAGCCTCAAACGACTCCGGCAAATCTTGTGCAACAACGGGATTGGCAATAGCTTGTTTTTTTGGCATAAATTCTTGTCTGCACACACATGGTGAATGACGCAAAATAAGTGTAACCCTCTATTCTAGAGCAAACCATACAAATCAGCGCCGATTAAGCGGGTGCTGGACAAATTCTGGCACGATTGGGGCAAGATCAGCATTTTCATCAGTGGCAGCAAGATTTACTTAAAAAGGTAGCAGAAATTGCGTTTCAAACATTTCCATGTGGAAATTATGTGTATATAGTTATCCTCATAGAGAAAACCGTTTTTGCTCAATATTAAGGCAACATTTCGACACATATTTCTATTAAATTGATGATCTTGATTCACAATCTGCGCTGATTAGCCGTTAATATCGGTTGCTTCAGCTTTTTTCGTACGATAAGCCTTTTCTGTAACCGATTAATAACTCTGCTCATACGCCCACCTCCATCATGGTCAGCTCATCTCATAAGCCCGCATCGACGACGGCCACGCCATCGCGTGATGAGGTTTTGCGTTCGCTGATCCCGATTGCTGCGCACATGGTCGTCTCGCAGGTCGACGCATTCTCGGCACGGCTGGCCAACGCCTTGCTGGCGCAGTCTGAACAAAGTATGGATGCCCGCGAAGCCAACCTGAGCTTCAATGCTGGTCAGCTACTTAAAAAGAATGGGTACGCGTTTTATTATCTGGCATCAACAGCATTTGAAACGGCGTTCCGGCGCGAAATTGACGCCTTGCTACAAGGCGTCAAGGCAGTCGCATCTCCAGTGGATATTGCGTTAAGTCTCGTTTCGTACGAAGAAATGGATAAAAAGCTGGCGCTAGGTCGCGTCAGTCGCGTATTAGAACTGGACAGCGCTGAGCAATATACGGCGCTGAACATGCGTTTCGCCCACCTGATGGATCACGAGGCGCTGAGCATTGCGCAGAACCCGTTCAGACCCGAGGTATTTCTGAGCGCAATTTATGCAACATGGTGTGAATTCGATACGGATGCAAACACGCACGAAATGATACTTCCGTTGCTGCGCACGGATATCCTGTTCGACTTTGACCCCATATTACAAGCGCTGAACAATGCGCTGATTGCTAAAGGCATTCTGCCGGAATTGCATGAATCATATCGGATCAGACGCAATCGTAGCGCGACCTCCCCCGCGTCGACACCGCTTGATGGACAAGCAACTGAGCAAGAACACGTTGCTCAAAGACTCAAAAATTATCTTTCCGGCGGTACAGCGAGTGGCAGCAATATGCCGCATCAAGCAACATATGCGGCTACTGGTGCTGACACAATGCCATCCTCCTATGCTGGCGACTTTTCTGCACCCGCGGATGGCAATGCACCTGCGCCAGCCAGTGCGGCCGGTACGCGTTTGTTTCAACATCTTGCCGAATTACAAAAAAATGCGAAATTTAGCCAGTTAATGACTGGCACGCAAGAACTCATGCGCCTTTCGCAATTGCGTCAGCAAATGCCAGAGCTAGCCGGATCGGGTGTTGAAAAACACACCCTGGATTTGTTATCGCAAGTGTTCGACAGTGTATTTCGTAATCAGGCGATTCCCGCACCAATTAAAGAGCTGATTTCAGTGCTGCAAATTCCTGTACTGAAAGCGGCCTTGCTGGACAACGAATTCTTCTTCCAGGAAACCCATCCTGCGCGGCGTCTGATTGAGTTATTGTCGCGTTACAGTCTGGCCTGGGATCAGAATAAGGGTAAGCAAGATCCCTTATTCCAGACGATGCAGAAGAATGTACAGCGCGTTCAGAACGAATTCGATCAAGAAATCGCCCTTTTTGATGAAGTTGTGAATGACCTTGAGTCATTCATCAAAAAAGAAGAAGAAGCCACTCAGGAAGCATTGCAAGCACCGATTAAATCGGCGCTGAAAAAAGAGAAATTCAAACAGGCTAATATCGCAGCAACGCACGAAGTAGCATTGCGCGTGGGTAGTGGTGAAGTCGTTGCTTTCATCGAAACGTTTCTGGAAAATCGCTGGACTAAAGTTCTGACGCTGGCATACAGCGTGAAAGAAGAAAAGCCGTACGCTGTCGAAGATGCGATCAAAACCATGGATGATCTGATCTGGAGCGTCAAACCCAAAATCACTTTGCCGCAACGTCAGGAATTACTTAATCGCCTGCCGGCAATTCTGGCGCGCCTGAATAAATGGTTAAGCCTGATCAAATGGGAAGATGCGGATCGCGTGCAGTTTTTTGCCGATCTGGCCGAGTGCCATGCCTCCATCGTCCGGGCGCCATTAGACTTGTCACCAGAACGCCAACTGGAGATTGCTGTCGAGGTAGCGCAACAAGCGGCCGAAAGGCGACTCGCCAAGCGCGCGGAAGAAGAACAAAAAATCGAACAAAACCCGCCGCCACCGCAAGATGAATTTGTCGATACCGTCTCCAATCTGGAACGCGGCATCTGGCTGGAATTCACACGTAAAAACGGTGAAACAAATAAAGTCCGGCTGGCCTGGGTCAGTCCTATGCGTAGCCTGTATATTTTTACCGCCAGCCAAAAAGAAAAATCGTTCTCCGTTTCGTCGGAAGAGCTGGAACAAGCCTTCCGCGAAAAGCGTGCCCACGTACTGATACTGGACAAAGTCATTGACCGCGCGCTGCTGGAAGCGCTGGATAAGACGGAAGAATCTGTCGTTGCAGAAGCGACGGTCTGACAGCAACCGTCACCCTGCGCTGCCAAATCATTCAAGTTTTTATTCGTAAGCTGGCAGACGTTTCTGCTCATCGCGATTAAAAAACTGGTCACGCACTTGCTGCAATGCGACTTGCTTTTGATCTTCGTTTTGCCCCGTCATCTGACTGATCTGCTTGCGTTGCGCGAGATAGCTGGCAATCCGGTTTTTCCACTGCGCTTCGTCACGGTCCAAGTCGGCTAAGCGCGCTGCCGCTTCGGGAGATGTGGCGGCGGCACGCATACGATAAATATCATCATCGCTGGCACCTTCGGCACGTAATTTCTGCGTTTGCTCTTCCAACCGTATCACTTGATAAGGCGCCAGTTTTGCCTCACGCAATTCCGGTGACATGCTTTCATCAAGCGATTTGTATCTTTCTTTTTTCTGATCTGCACTGAGCGCGGCGTTTTGACTGATTTCCAGACGCGCAAGGGCATCCATATCGTAGGCATCATCAAATCCAAACATTGCCTGATTTTCTTTTTCACTGAAAAACTGCTGACGAATTTGCTGCATGCTTTGCCACCGTTGCCGAATTGCGTCCACCATATTCCTGGGAGCGTCAGTTGGCTTATTCGCTTTTTCCACATCGACCAAAGCCTGTTTGTAGCTGATATAGCGAGAGAGCAAATCCTTTGCTTCGGCAGCGGCTCTCACGCCGAGCTGACGATCCAGCACTTTGCCGATTTCGGCACGGATGGCGTCCAGACTTTTTTCGCCAATAGCAGCCAGATAGTAATCAAACATCAGGCGCAATTCCACGTCCACAACCAAGGCGCCATCGGCATCCTGTGTGCCACCGCCGTCACTGCTGGTGCCTTCCATAGATCTTACAAACGAAAACAGATGATCGCTTTTTTGCAAATGTATCCGTTTCTCCTCACCTTGAAACTGCGGCATGAGGAAAAGAAAAAAAACGGCGACCGACAACGTCGCCGTCAACAAAATGATGGATGCCTTTTTTTTCATTGCTGCCTGCTCCCACTTGTTTCAAATTTCCTTCTGATGCCTTGCGGCACCGCGTATTTACAAGCCCATATTTTTCAAACGGTTTGCTTGCTGTCTGTAAATCGTTACTGGATTGGTTTCGAAAATATTGACCAATCCTATCGTCTGATTCACTTCATCAAGATGGTTCATCGCATAATCATCACGTATCACTTTACCAAGATGTGAAGAACAGCTGGCGACCAGCCCGTCATTTTTCTCTGATCCGAATGCCAGCGAAGTCAACGCCAATGCGGGGTCGACAACATCCAGAAAATTGGTATAGGGTTTCGCGCCACTCCACGAAAAATACGCCACGCCGTTAACCTGATAAGCGCCTTCGCCACAAGCAGATGTCGGAACCGCTTCGGGATATTTGGCGTTAAATTTCAACGAACCGGCGGTGCTCAGAGAATTGGCAGCTGCCAACGCGTCCTGTGACAGATTAGGTTTGCCAGACAGAAAGCTGATGATTTGCGCCAGTCCGTTGCTGATGGAAACCAATACTGCGTTGGACAATGATCCCGCTGGTGCGATGCCCAGCAAAACATCGGCCACCTTGGAGCCGCGGTTTACACCACCAACCGAGGTTACCGACGCCACCAGATCCGGCCGCACCGATGCCACATAGCGAGCTGTCGGTCCGCCGTGACTATGGCCGATCAGATTGACTTTTGCTGCACCAGTGACAGCCAGGATTTGCCTGACTTGCGTCAGCAATTGTTCTCCGCGTACTTCCGTGCTGTTGGCTGCGGCCACTTGCGTCACGTAGACTTTTGCACCGTCGGCGCGCAATGCGGATGGAATGCCATACCAGTATTCAACCGGACCGATGTTGTCGAATCCGAACAAGCCATGCGCCAGTACAATTGGATATTTTGTCTGCGTATAGCCAGTTGCCCAAGATGACGCAGGTAGCGCCATCATTGCGATTAAGAATGCGATTGCTTTTCTCTTGATCGTTTTGTTCATTTTGTCTCTTCCGTTGTTGTCGTTAAAATGAAACCAGGCAATAGCAATAGCGACTGCCGACTTCTCCGAGTCGGGCTAAAAACAACGCTAAAGCTGAACTCAGGCTAATTTCTGCTTAATTGATTAGCAAGTTGCTATGCAACATAAAATCGGTCTGAAAAACAGGTCGCATTATTACTTTTGAGTGCCATCAAGCGCATAAAAAACCCGGTTTCCATTCTCAACAG
>JAGWUK010000281.1 GCA_028868455.1 Burkholderiales bacterium
GTGCGCATGGTACTTTGCAGTACGGACGATGATCTTGCCATACAAAGGATGTTTGACGTGACGCTCAACCAGTACGGTGACTGTTTTGTTCATCTTGTCGGACACAACCTTGCCAATCAATGTGCGCTTCAATGCCACTTTTACTTGATCGTTCATTATTTGGCATCCTTCTGATTCATGACGGTTTTCACACGAGCGATGTCACGACGAACTTTCTTCAACTGTGCTGTATTCGTCAGTTGCTGGGTAGCGATTTGCATACGCAGGCTGAACTGAGCTTTCAGCAGGTCGTTGAGTTCTTTAGTCAAAGCCGCTTGATCCTTACCTTGGAGTTCAGATACTTTCATTTACAACTCCTATTATTGGCCGACTTGACGGACGACGAACGTTGTCAACAGCGGCAATTTAGCTGCAGCCAAGCGGAACGCTTCGCGTGCCAGCGTCTCATCGACACCATCCATTTCGTACAGCATTTTGCCTGGCTGAATCTCGGCAACATAGTACTCAGGATTACCCTTACCATTACCCATACGAACTTCTGCTGGTTTCTGGGAAATTGGCTTGTCCGGGAAAATGCGGATCCAGATACGGCCACCGCGTTTAATGTGACGAGTCATTGCACGACGCGCAGCTTCGATCTGACGCGCTGTGATACGACCACGACCAACTGCCTTCAAGCCAAATTCACCGAAGGAAACTGCTGTACCACGAGTATGCGAAATACCCTTGTTACGGCCTTTCTGCTCCTTACGATATTTTCTGCGTGCTGGTTGCAGCATGATTATTCTCCTGCTTTCTCAGCCGGTGCTGCAGCGTCAGCTTTTGCGCGTACGCGCTTGGCTGCCGGGGCTGCTGCGCCGGTCGTCGGTGTTTGTCCTTCTGGACGCTTGGCACGTGGACGGCTATTTGGCTTACCGTCATCACGACGCGGGCCACGACGTTTTTTGTCGTCTTCCGGTGTCGATTCAATAACAGGTGCATCGCCATTTGCCAAACGATCGCCTTTGTAGACCCACACTTTAACGCCAATAATGCCGTATGTTGTGGATGCTTCGCCGAAACCGTAGTCAATATCAGCACGCAATGTATGCAGAGGTACACGACCTTCGCGATACCATTCTTTGCGCGCAATCTCAATACCGTTCAAACGACCACCAGACATGATCTTGATACCTTGAGCGCCCAAACGCATTGCATTTTGCATCGCACGTTTCATGGCGCGACGGAACATGATGCGTTTTTCCAGTTGTTGAGCGATAGAATCAGCGATCAATTGGGCATCGATTTCAGGCTTGCGGATTTCTTCGATGTTGACATGCACTGGCACGCCCATCAATTTCGACAAGTCGGCTTTCAATACTTCAATATCTTCGCCTTTTTTACCGATCACAACGCCTGGACGGGAGCTGTATATCGTGATGCGTGCATTTTTAGCAGGACGCTCAATAACGATGCGGCCTACAGATGCGTTTTTCAGTTTTTTCTTCAGGTATTCACGTACCTTCAGATCTTCACCGAGCATGGAGGCAAAGTTACCATTGCCTGCATACCAGCGAGAAGACCAGTTACGTGTTACTGCCAAACGAAAACCGGTTGGATGTATCTTCTGTCCCATCGTGACTCCTTAGTTACCAACGGTCACATAAATGTGACAGGATTGTTTAGAGATACGATCACCACGACCCTTAGCGCGTGCTGTGAAGCGCTTCAGAATCGCACCTTTTTCGACATAGATAGTCTTTACTTTCAGCTCATCGATATCCGCGCCATCATTGTGTTCGGCGTTTGCAATTGCAGACTCCAACACTTTCTTGATAATCGCAGCACCTTTTTTAGGGCTGAATGTCAGGATATTCAATGCCTGATCTACCTTTTTACCGCGAATCAGGTCAGCCACCAGGCGACCTTTTTGCTCAGACAGACGCACACCGCGCAAATTTGCTTTAGTTTCCATCATCGGTCCTTATCTCTTAGCCTTTTTATCGGCAGCGTGACCCTTGAATGTGCGGGTCAGCGCGAATTCGCCGAGCTTGTGACCAACCATATTTTCGGAAACATAAACTGGTACGTGTTGCTTACCGTTATGAACCGCAATGGTCAAACCGATGAAGTCCGGCATAATTGTCGAACGACGGGACCAAGTCTTGATTGGCTTTTTGTCTTTAGTCGCTTGCGCGGTTTCGACTTTTTTCACCAGGTGGGCATCGCAAAACGGCCCTTTTTTCAATGAACGTGTCATGTTTTATCCCTTATTTCTTGCCACGGCGTGAGACGATCATCGAAGTAGTGCGCTTGTTGCGACGAGTCTTCTTACCCTTGGTTTGCTGACCCCACGGTGATACTGGGTGACGGCCGGCTGCAGTTTTACCTTCGCCACCACCGTGCGGGTGATCGACCGGATTCATGACCACACCGCGAACGGTAGGACGAACACCGCGCCAACGCATTGCACCAGCTTTACCGATTTTGCGCAGATTATGCTCACCGTTACCTACTTCTCCGATAGTCGCACGACATTCAATATGAATACGACGAACTTCACCAGAGCGCAGACGAACCTGAGCGTAGATACCTTCACGCGCCATCAGCACAACGCCGGCACCAGCTGTACGCGCAATCTGTGCACCTTTACCTGGCAGCATTTCTACGCAATGCATAGTTGTACCGACCGGGATATTACGGATAGGCAAACAGTTACCAGATTTGATCGGCGCTTGCGAACCGTTCATGACCTGATCACCAGCCACCATACCTTTAGGGGCAATGATGTATGCACGTTCACCATCTGCGTAGCACAACAAAGCAATGTGTGCTGTACGGTTAGGATCATATTCAATGCGTTCTACTTTTGCAGGGATACCATCCTTGTTGCGCTTGAAGTCAACAATACGGTAATGCTGCTTATGACCACCACCGATATGACGGGTAGTGATGTGACCGTTATTATTACGGCCAGCAGTTTTTGATTTCTTTTCCAACAAAGCAGCGAACGGACGACCTTTGAACAGGCCTTCTGTCACTACCTTCACCATACCACGACGACCTGGTGAGGTTGGCTTCATCTTAACGAGTGCCATGCTTATGCCCCCTCAGTGAAGTTAATTTCCTGACCAGGCTTCAAACATACAAAAGCGCGTCTTGTATGATTGCGGCGGCCATTAAATTTACCGGTACGTTTTTGTTTACCTTGACGATTTGCCACTTGTACGGATTCAACTTGTACTTTAAACAGCAATTCGACGGCAGCTTTAATTTCTGGCTTGGTTGCATCTGGCATAACCAGGAAAACCACCTGCTCATTCTTTTCAGCAACCATAGTTGCTTTTTCAGAAATAACAGGAGCCAGCAACACCTTCATCAGGCGCTCTTCGCTAATTTTGACTTGTGCGCTCATGCCAGCATCTCCTCAATCTTTGCCAGTGCTGGCTTGGTGATCAACACTTTCTTGTAGAACACCAAAGAAACTGGATCAGCATAACGTGGCTCAACAACCAATACGTTTGCCAGGTTACGCGCTGCCAACATCAGGTTTTCATTGAATTCGTCAGTGATGATCAGGACGGAATCCAAGCAACCCATTGCCTTCAGTTTTTCGGACAACAGTTTTGTCTTAGGTGCGTCAACAGTAACATCGTCAACCACATTCAAACGACCTTCACGAGCCAACTGAGACAGGATCGAGCAGATACCTGCGCGATACATCTTTTTGTTAACTTTGTGAGAGAAATTCTCATCAGGTGTGTTCGGGAATATACGACCACCGCCACGCCATAATGGAGAAGAAGACATACCAGCACGTGCACGACCAGTACCTTTTTGACGCCAAGGCTTCTTGGTTGTGTGATGGACTTCTTCACGATCTTTTTGTTTGCGATTACCGCTGCGAGCATTGGCTTGGAATGCAACGACGACTTGATGGATCAAGGCTTCATTGTAGTCACGACCAAAGATAGTATCAGGAGCGGCTACGTTCGACGCTGCTTGACCTTGTTCGTTTAGGAGCTTCAGTTCCATGGATTAGGCTCCCTTCTTGGCTTTAACTTTAACAGCAGGGGACACAATCACCTGACCATTTTTTGCACCCGGCACAGCACCCTTTACCAGCAACAACTGACGCTCTGCATCTACGCGAGCAATTTCCAGATTTTGTACAGTGCGAGTTGCATCACCCAGATGACCGGTCATGCGCTTACCAGGGAATACACGACCTGGATCCTGCGCCATACCGATAGAACCAGGTACATTATGCGAACGGGAGTTACCGTGAGTTGCGCGACCAGAAGAGAAATGATGACGCTTGATAGTACCGGCATAGCCTTTACCAATCGTTACGCCTTGCACATCCACTTTTTGACCAGCTTCGAACATGCCAACAGGCACAACATCGCCCGCCTTCATTTCAGCGGCTTTAGCAGCATCAATACGGAATTCTTTTAATACAGTACCAGCTTCAACACCTGCTTTTGCGAGGTGACCGGCAGCCGCTTTTGTTACACGGGATGCACGGCGCTGACCGAAAGTTACCTGAACAGCGGAGTAACCGTCTGTTTCAGGAGTTTTGACTTGCGTCACGCGGTTGTTGGACACATCCAGAACAGTAACAGGAATCGAATCCCCATCATCCGTAAAGATGCGCATCATGCCAACCTTGCGACCGACTAGGCCCAAGCTCATTGTTTTCTCCATTCTCACCTACGATTGGGTGAGGCTGATGTTTAAAAAACTTAAACGAATAGGCCAGCCGAAGCTGACCCACATCTAAGCCTTCGATTATAGCCTGCGAATTTTTTATTTACAAGACTATTTATTTGAATTTTCGAAAAATTGTGGTATGTCGAATTTTCTTTAATTTCCAATTTCACCTTCGATGAACGAGGACAAGAAATTTTTACTGCAATTTGATTTCGACGTCAACGCCAGCTGGCAAATCAAGCTTCATCAAAGCATCAACAGTTTTATCTGTTGGATCAACGATATCCATCAAACGCTGGTGCGTACGAATTTCAAACTGATCACGGGAAGTTTTATTCACGTGTGGCGAGCGCAAAACGTCGAAACGTTGAATGCGGGTTGGCAGCGGAACCGGCCCTTTGA
>JAGWUK010000282.1 GCA_028868455.1 Burkholderiales bacterium
CAGAGCAGGCTGAAACTAAAAAAGTTGCAGAAGAAGCACCTGTGGAACCAGCTGAGCCTGCATTGCCGCAAAAAACTTACACAATAAGTTTGAAACAACTTGGAAATGGCCCGGATATTGAATTAAGGGGTGTTGAAGGTGTACGTTCATTTCCTTTTACGATACGTAGCGACGAGGTCATCACGTCGGCGAAGGTGAAATATGGAATAGCCTATTCTCCTGCATTGTTGCCGGATTTGTCGCATATTCAAATTTTAGTGAATAACGAATTGGTCAGCGTCATTCCATTACCTAAAGAAACGGCGAGTGGCATCGTAGGAGAAAGCCCGATCGATCCAAGATATTTTGCTGATTTTAATCAGCTTAGTTTTAAACTGATCGGTCATTACACTAGGGAGTGTGAAGATCCGTTTCATTCAAGTTTGTGGGCAAAAATCAGCAATACAACCCATATCGAATTTACAGTGACCTCTATGGATTTGCCCAATGATCTTGCGATGTTGCCAGCGCCGTTTTTTGATCAGCGGGATTCTAAGTTACTCGAACTGCCTTTCATTCTTCCTCAGTCGCCCTCATTAGACATTTTGCGTAATGCAGGCGTAGTCGCGTCCTGGTTTGGACATCAGGCTTCATATCGCGGGGCAAAGTTTCCAGTTGCACTTAATTCCATTCCGGATGGAAATGCCGTGCTTTTCGCAACTTCACAGGAGAGTCCGGCTGGTGTGTCACTTCCTGCGATCACAGGTCCGACTTTGTCCGTAATTACTAATCCAAGCAACCCGAATACCAAACTCTTACTAGTGTTAGGACGTGATATTCCGGAGCTTCGTATTGCTGTTCAGGCTCTCACTTTAGGTCAACTGGCATTTTCAGGTGAAAAAGCAGTCATTAAGAATCTCAAAGACCTGGAGCCGCGTAAACCTTATGATGCGCCAAAATGGTTGCCAACAGATCGCCCTGTCAAATTTGGAGAATTGGCGTCGCCGGAAAGTCTGCAAGTACGGGGACTGACTCCTGATTTGATTCGTGTCAACATGCGTGTAGCTCCTGACTTGTTCACGTGGCAAAAGGACGGGGTTCCCATTGATTTGCGTTATCGCTTCACACCACGCCCAAATGTGGACAAATCGACGCTGAATATTGGAATTAATGGAGAATTTGTCCGCGCTTTACCGTTATCTGGAACGCAGATTGAAAAAGGAAAGATTAAAGAGTCAGTGATGTTGTTCTTTAAAGATGGACATCGATTTGCGCAAGAAGATATTCAGGTGCCTACATTTCAGATTGGCGCCGAAAATCAACTGCAATTTCACTTCTTTTATGACTATCCGAAGCAGGGCGCCTGTAAAGACGTTTACCTGGACAATGTACGTTCAGCAATTGATCCAGATTCAACGATCGATTTTTCACATATGCCACATTATGCGGCACTTCCCAATTTGGCTTATGTAGCAAACGCCGGATTTCCATTTACCAGAATGGCGGACTTGTCGCAAACAGCCATTGTTTTGCCCGACAGGCCAAGCATGCAAGAAATACAGGTGTTTCTGAATCTGATGGGGCGCATGGGTGAATCGACGGGGTATCCTGTTATCAATAGCACCGTCATTCATGGCGCAAATGTAGATAAAAATAGTGATAAAGACTTTATCGTTATTTCTACAAACGGCAATCTTCCTTTGCTGAAACAGTGGGCCAAATATATGCCGCTGACAATGGATGAAAACGGAAACCGTTTGCAGTTACCTACTGGTTTCTTGCGCTTGCTTGCCCGTTGGTCGGGGCGTGATCTCGATTCGGTAGAGCGGCATGCTGGCGAAATGCTGGCGAGTACCGGGAACGCATTCGGAGCGATGATGCAGTTTGAATCGCCTTTGTCTAGCGGCCGAAGTGTTGTTGTGTTGACGGCAGGCAATGCTGACAGCCTTCTCGGTTTAACTGAAGGTTTGAATAAATCCGATATGCGTAGCAAATATCAAGGCGACTTGGTTTTGATCAAAGGCGACAAGGTATTGAATGCGCAAATTGGTGATACTTATTATTCTGGTTCTTTGCCGCTATGGACGTGGATCAAGTGGCATTTGTCGAATCAACCGATGATAATGATCATTTTCTTGATGCTGGCTTCGTTAATTGCGGCCACAATGCTGTTCAGATTTTTAAGGAAAAAAGCCGCTGCAAGGCTGGCAATGGGTGATAAAAAATAAAAGTATTCGGTAATTGCTGCACAGCCTACCTGTGTGCAGAATTCCTGTCGCAAATGCTCGCCTTTGGGCGAGCTTTTGTAATGTTGATCAAGAATAAGATATTGGGCTCAGAAATTGCTCATTAGGGGAATTGAATGCTTGTGAAGAAAAAAGCGATTGTATTAGCGCTTTTGACAACGTGTTGTGGTGGCGCCAATGCCATAGTTACTTCGACTTTGAATCAAAAATTGGTCGAACAGGCTCAGTATTGGCTTCAGCGAGGACGCGATGACAACGCTGCCGACGCATGGCGAAAACTTCTCAAGTTGGAACCGAATAATACTGACGCAATAGCCAATCTCGCGATATTTGAAGCGGAAAGCGGGCATGCTGAATTAGCAAAGTCTTATTTTTCTAAATTGAAACAACTGCAACCAGATCACCCTCAAATTGCGGATGTCGAATCTGCTATACGGAAGGGGACTTCAGGTAAGGCCAGGATCGCGGAAGCGCGTCAGTTAGCAATGCAAGGAAAACCTGACGAAGCGATTGAGCGTTATCAGATGGCTGGATCACCTGACAAACTCAAAGGGGATGCAGCGCTAGAGTATTTCCAGGTGCTATCCGGTACCTTGCTAGGGTATGACGATGCAAAAGCCGGATTGGAGCGACTCGTTAAAGAAAATCCAGGGAATAATCGGTATGCGTATGCACTTGCTCAAGTCTATACCTACCGTGCACCTAGCCGCAGCGAGGGAATCCGAATGTTGGCGGATTTGAGCAAAAAACCGGAAGTTGCTAAGCAAGCAGAAGATTCATGGCGCCAGGCACTCTCTTGGCTTGGAGGGAAAAAGGAAGATGAGAAATTTCTGATCGCATATCTTGACCGTCACCCTGACGATAAAGTGATTAAAGATCGCCTCGCAGAAATTCGCAAAGAAAATAAAGCTGTACCGCTCGTAAATAAAGTGGCTGTCAGTCAGCATAATGCGTCAGAGAAAAAAGAAGAAACTGAAGAGCGTACGCAGCCAGTTAGCAAACCGCAGCTTGCATTGAACCCCGCCAAACCTATCAGTCATGTTGATGAGAGAAGTGTTAATACTATCGATACTTCCACTAAAAATGGAAAAACAGCCAAGACTTCTACTCCGGAAATAATAGAAGAAACACCTGCTGCAAGTACAAGTGCAAGTAAATTGAATAATTCCACTAACGAGCAAGCTGTTGTCGCGAATGCCGACGATCAACCCTCAGATGGATATACGGCCTTGAAACGTGGAAATCTCGCAGAAGCAGAGACGGAGTTTAATTATGTTCTGGAGTCGGCGCCTGATGATGCTGCCGCGCTGGGTGGACTGGGGCTGGTTCGCATGAGACAGGAAAACTTTAAAGCCGCGCGTGAACTATTAGGGAAAGCCATTGAGGCTTCGCCTAAAACCTCTAAAAAATTGTGGAAAGAAGCTTATGACAGTGCTGCATATTGGGCACTAATGCAGGATGCCAGGGCGGAACGGGAAAACGGCAATAATGACCAGGCCATCGCTTTGATGCGAAAGGCAATTGAAATCAATGATCTGGAACCTACTGGTCGATTAATGCTTGGTGATGCTTTGATGGCAGCAGACGATCCTATTGGTGCAGAGGCGAATTATCGTGGTGTTTTGTCGGATCATAAAGACAATGAGCAAGCACTTTTTAGTTTGATTAATTTGTTGCGACAACAAAGTCGGGCGAAGGAAGCGGATGCCTTAATTGCAAAACTGACTCCTGAGCAAAAAACCTTGTTAAATGGAGGGGAGGACAGCAAGGTAGCTGATTTGCGAGAGAAAGCAAAACAAGCTGAAGATGCAGGGGACGTAGTAGGTGCTCAGACAGCACTTGAAGACGCGATGTTGGCTGCACCAAATAACGTTTGGATAAGATTAGAGTTGGCTCGCCTTTATCAGCGTCGCAACATGCCGGCACAAGCGCGTTCATTGCTAAGTGGTTTATTAAGTGCAGAACCACCTTTACCTGATGCGTTGTATGTGAGTGCGATGTTGAGTGCGGAACAGCAACTTTGGTGGGAAGGTATGCAAACTCTGGAAAAAATCCCGGAGAAGGCCAGAACAAAAGACATGGCGGCATTACAGAAAACCATGTGGATACATGTTCAGATGGACAGGGCAAACGTATTTGCTCAACAAGGAAATCAACGCCAAGCCAATGACATTTTGAGGCAAGTAGAGGCGGTTGCTGGAAATAGTCCTGAGTATGTCAGCGTTCTTGCAGCAGGCTATATAAAAAATGGTGACGTTGGTAAAGGATTGAGCATCCTCCGTCAGGCGTTGGCAAAAACAGCCAAACCATCGCTTGGCTTACGCTTGCAATATGCTGATGCACTTTTGCGTACGAGGCAGGACGCAGAGCTAGAGCCGTTGATACGACAAATGTACGCAACGCCAAATTTGCAACAGCAAGAAATTAACGCGTTGTTCAATTTGAGAGTCGCACTTGGAATACGTCAGGCAGAGGCCGCGCGCGAAGAAGGAAATCTGGCAGCGGCGTACGATTATATTGCTCCTATGCTGGCGGAGAGTCCAGATGACAACCGGTTGATATTATCTTTGGCACGCATGTACTCGTCGGCTGGTGACACAATGCAAGCGGCCGAGTTGTTTACCAAAGTGCTAAGAACGGATCCTGAAAATCAGGAGGCTTATCAAGCATTGGTTTATGCAGGAATACAAATCAAAGATTTTGATGGTGCTGAAGCAAATCTTAATGAATTATTGAAACGACAACCCAATAATCCGCGTTACGTTGCCCTGGCGGGACGTCTGGCAAGAGCCAAAGGGAACAACTCCAAAGCTTTAGAGTTATTTCGACAGGCAATGGACTTGGAGCGAACACAACCAGTTAC
>JAGWUK010000283.1 GCA_028868455.1 Burkholderiales bacterium
ACGCGAAGTCTGAACCAGACACGGTGACGCAGGCAGAACCGGCCGAGGCACCGGTCGCTGTGGCGAAAGCGATCGACGACAGCCAGAAACGTCAGCAAAAGGAGCAGCAACTGCAGCAACAGGCGCAGGAGCTGGCACGACAAGACATGCCTGCCATTACGCAACAAGATCAGTTATTGAAACAATTTGCCGATGACAGTCGCCAACAGGCCGACGACGCCGTGCAACGACAACTGGTGGCCATTGCGGCGCAACAGCAATTGGAAAAAGACGCACAGATTCAGCGTGAACAGCAACAAAAACAAGAGCAGCAGGAACAACAGCAAAGGCAGGAACAGGCCGCACGTGAAGAACGTCTGCGTTTGGCGCAGCAACAGCAAGCCGATGAACTGAAACAGCAGCAGGCGCAAGCAGAACAGACGGCGCGCCAGAACGAGCAGCAAGCGCTGGAACTCGCACGTCGGCAACAGGAAGAACTCGCGAAGCAACAACAAATGGCTGCTGCAGCGCTGCAAAAACAGCAGGAAGAACAAGCCGCCAAAGCCGCGCTACAGCAACAACTTGCACAACAAAAAGCCGACGAACTGGCCGCCAGACAACAAGCGGAAGCGCTGGCGCGCCAGCAAGCTGAGCAATTGGCAGCGCAACAAAAACAAATCGCACAGGCGGCAGCACTGGCAGCAGCCAATGCCCAGTCTGCCAGCGCGTTGAAAGCAGAAGGCAGCGGCACAACGAACAACGCAGATAGCCGTCGCGGTCAGGACAATACGGCGCAGGCAGCCGGTAATGCTACTGGTAATCGTACGTCTGGCGCGGGCAATTTTGTTTTGCCTAAGAGTTTGCTCGGCAGCGATCTGGCAAACCGTGCGCGTGAACAGGCCAAAGGACTGGATCTGCTGAGCGGCAATCCGCCGCGTATCGACATGAGCGACCGTCCGCGTCGTCGCAGTTTTTTTGGCAGCGTGGATAAAAATATCCCGGTGCGCATGTATGTCGATAGCTGGAAGCAAAAGATAGAGCGCAACGGCAATCTGAATTATTCGCAATCGTCACGCGACAGGGCACGCGGCGATCCTGTCGTCACCGTTGTCATTCGCAGCGACGGCAGCGTGGAAGACGTGACTATCAATCGTTCCAGCGGTCGCGCCGATCTGGATGAGGCAGTGCGCCGCATCGTGCGCCTGAACGCGCGCTACGCGGCTTTTCCGCCAAATATCGCCGCCGAATATGACGTCATCGAGATACGCCGTATCTGGAGTTTCGACGACCACTTGCGTATTTTGGAAGAGTTGCGTTAGCGGTAACGGAGAAGGCGGGGAGGCGAGAAAGCGCTTTCATTTAGTTCGCTCTGCACTTGTCAACAGCACATGAAGAGGATGCAATGCGTATTTTAATGACGGGCGGAACAGGACTGATCGGCAGGCGGCTGTGCGCGGCATTATCAGATCAGGGACATCAATTGACGGTGCTCAGCAGGCGTCCTGAAAAGGTGCCCGCCTTATGTGGCGCATTGGTTCGCAGCATGAGTGATCTTGATCAGTACACTTGTGAACAGGAGTTTGATGTCGTCATTAATCTGGCGGGCGAAGCCATTGTTGACGCACGCTGGTCGACGCAAAGAAAAGCAACTTTGCGTCAGAGCCGCATCACTCTGACGGAGCATTTGATTCAGCGGATAGCGCAAGCGAAAAAAAAGCCAGCGATTTTATTGAGTGGTTCTGCCATTGGTATTTATGGCGATCGCGGCGATGAATTGATCGACGAAACGGCCAGCGCCGGTGGTGATTTCGGCGCGCAAATGTGCGTGGACTGGGAGGCGGCAGCATTAAGCGCAGCGCGCTTCGACATCCGTGTCTGCCTCTTGCGCACGGGACTGGTCCTCGATCGTGCTGGTGGTATTTTTAAAAAAATGCGCTTGCCATTTCTACTTGGCCTGGGGTCGCGCATCGGCGATGGCCGTCAATGGATGAGCTGGATACATGTCGACGACTATGTCAGCATCGTCCTTCACCTGATCAGCAATCCACAGGCAAGCGGTAGCATCAATATGGTTGCACCGCAAGCTGTGACGAACCGCGAGTTGACCCACATTTTCGCAAGCAGCTTGCATCGACCTGCATTCCTGGTCACGCCAGCATGGCTATTGCGGCTGGCACTGGGTGAGATGTCGGAGCTGCTGACCGGCGGCCAGCATGTGATTCCTCAACGTCTCAAATCACTGGGTTACGTGTTTTCCTATCCCACACTGGGATCTGCCTTGGAAAATCTGAACCACCGTTGAACGATTGCAGACTACAGACAACTGGCGATGCAAGGCACTGCGCAGGTGCAGCGCCGACCACCTGCCACGGGTTACGGTAACGTTGCCGGATTCGCCAGATAATTTGTGCTTAAATTCTTGAACTGTCCGCCGTCCGTATTGATATTGGTCTGATTGACTTCACCATTGCTGAAGACCACGCCGAACCCGCCCGCAGTAACCATTTCCGCTGGACGCGTCAGGAAATAATGCTCGCGGTTATCGCGCCATTTTCCGGGGGAGCCGGCCTGGTTGGATGGCACCCCCATCGGTGTTTGCCACCACAAGACCGGCAGTTGCAAACCGACGTGATAAGTATTGGCGAGGCTAAAATGTTCACTGAAATTTGGCGAGGTTTTGTTCGTTTCATCCCAGTACCAGCCGCTGCCGCTACGCACGCAATACGATGGTTGCGGCTGTGTTTCGAAGCAACCGGCATCGCGATCCAGGGTTTGCATCACGATGAAATCTGCTTTGTCGGCACCGAGCTTTTGCATATAAGCCAGAGACGCCGACTGGATGTCGCCGAACAGCGGAGGAGGGAAGCCGACATAGGCATTCGGCGCGTATTTTCTGGCGATTTGCAGCAGGCAATTGCTGATGCCTGCGACATTGTTCGGCAGATTGCTGCAATCGGCATCGATGTTGACCTGCGCAAAAATCGTGGACGGATCGGCATTCGTGGCAATCCTTTGTGTATATCCCCAGAAGTCCGGTTCAAAATTGACCAGTGCCGGCTTGCCGTAAATTTTCAATTGCTGAAACAACAGCCGGACATTGCTCCAGTATTGCGTCATGAATGTGACATTTGACAGGCCGCTTAAATTGCCATCGCCATTGCTGGCCATCTGGTACAAGGTAAACATCGGAATTGCTCCCAGTGCGTCGGCATTTTTTGCGACGACTTGCACATAAGCGCCTGCGGGGCTGTTCCACGTCGGCCATGCGCCGCTGCCGACGCCGTTCAGATATTGATCATAAATATCGGGTTTCAGACTTTGCTTTTGTACGTCGCTCACATCGACAGAACCCAGGCCGACCAATAGCCGGGTTGGCTTACCTAATTTCAATGCGAGAGCAGCGGCCTTTTTCTCCAGCGTCGTCGCTGTCGAGCCTGTCGATGTGCCACCCGATGTTCCTGTACTACCTGAGCTGGTTCCCGAAGTTGTTCCGGTTGTGCTGCCTGTCGTTGTTCCTGAGGTAGTGCCTGTTGTGCTGCCGCTTGAACCGCTGGTTGTGCCCGTAGTGCCAGCGGAGGTGCTGTTGCTGGCGGGCGCTGATGCGCTGCCTCCGCCGCCGCACGCTGCGGTAATGAGGACAAGGCTGGAAGCAATAAATTGAATGAGTTTCATGAAAAGCAAAAGCGGATGTTGGTTTGTATTCGTATGATAGACGATGAGGGCGTACGGCGCCTCAGTCAGCGCTTTTCTTGCCGCAAAAATAAACATCGTTCACAATGCCGCCATGAATAGCAACGCGCAAAACAACACGCAGAACAATGTGCATCAGGCAGCAGCGGCTAAGCGCGCCATGTGCCCACAATGCACTCGTCCGCAACGCACCTGCATTTGTCAGTGGATTACCCCGATACAAAATCAGGCGGAGGTATTGATCTTGCAACATCCTCTGGAAGTCGCCAATGCGAAAGGCAGTGCTACTTTGCTACACGGGAGTTTGCTGAAATCGCAGCTTCTGGTGGGAGAACAGTTTGAGCGAAATGTTTTGCAACAGGCTTTGCAGGCGACGGGCAGTCCAATTCAAGCGGTATTGCTTTATCCCGACACCTCAGACAGCAATGCCGTTGATCTTGTGGAGAATCCAGCGCCAGTCTTGCCGGAATCCTTGACGCCGGACCATGTTCGTTTAGTTATCCTGGACGCTACCTGGCGCAAAAGCAGAAAGATGCTGTATCAAAATCCTCTGCTGCAGAGTTTGCCACGCATCAGTCTGCAAGATATGCCGGCTTCGCATTACCGCATTCGCAAGGCGCACAGAAAAGACCAATTATCGACATTGGAAGCCACCATTTATGCCTTGATGCGACTGGAAAAAAACGAGCAAAGATACCTGGCTTTGTTAAACAGTTTTGACGGTTTTGTTGCGCAGCAATCGGCGTATATGCAAGGACATGCGTCGACCGAAACATAAATGCCACTTGTCATCAAAGAATATCTGCATTAAAAAAAACCGCCGCGCCAATAGAATAGCGCGGCGGTTTTTCTTGTAATGGAACAACAATCAGATCAATACATTAATGATGGCGTTTCCTATACCTATCAATGCGGCACCGGAAATCAGCCCGGCACAAATGGGTTCGCACCCTTCGACCCAGAAATCATGGCCCTTGGTGCCAGCTTGCTGATGTTTGCGACCCATGACCCAGAATATCATTGCGCCTACCCACATCGCGAGACAGGATTCCGGTGGCAATACCACACCCAGACCGATAGACACAGCGGAGAGCGGGAAGCGACCTTTGGTAATCATGCGGGCAATTTCAAAAATGGCTGCAAATATCGCCGCGATAATCATCGCCGTCACCGCCGAAGACGGCAGGCTGCTGACGCCTTTGGCGATCAGTTCAGCAACACCTTTCCATTGCATCGCGGCTGGCATGGAGAATTGATCGGAGACGATCGTTGCCGTGCTTCTCAGGCCATTCGCATCCGGCGGTAAGAACAGGAGATAAAACAAAGGAATACAGGCAATAGCACCGGCGATAATTCCGATGACGTGACCAATCGCTTGTTGCCGTGGTTTGGCTCCCAGCATATAGCCTGGTTTGAT
>JAGWUK010000284.1 GCA_028868455.1 Burkholderiales bacterium
CATATCTCGTTTGTTGCCGGGTGTCCTGGCGGTGTTGTTGTGTCTGCCAGCGCTGGCAGAAGAAGCCGATGCCAAATCGGAAGCCAAATCGGAAGTCAAAAAATGGGATGTCAATCATCCGCCTGGTGAGGTCAGGACGGTGAATCTCGACACACGAACCGGCACCTGGATGAGCGTCGATGTCAGTCCGGATGGCAAGCAAATCGTATTCGATCTGCTTGGTGATTTGTATACGCTGCCGATTGCGGGTGGTGAAGCAAAGGCTTTAACGCACTCAATCGCGTGGGAAATGCAGCCGCGTTTTTCGCCAGACGGCAAACACATCGCGTTTATGTCCGATGCAGGTGGCGGCGATAATGTCTGGGTCATGAATGCCGATGGCAGCGACGCACATGCGGTCAGCAAAGAGGATTTTCGATTATTGAATAATCCGGTCTGGCATCCGGGTGGGCAGTATATCGCCGCACGCAAACATTACAGCGGCACACGTTCTCTGGGTTCTGGCGAAATCTGGCTGTATCACATCAGTGGCGGCGCTGGCGTGCAGTTGAACGAAAAACCGAATTGGCAAAAAGACCTGGGCGAGCCGGCGTTTTCGCCAGACGGCCGTTATCTCTATTATTCGCAGGACACGACAGAAGGCACATCGTTCGACTATAACAAAGATTCGAACCAGCAGATTTATCAGATTTTTCGCAAGGACCTGCAAGACGGCAAAGTCAAAGCCATTGTCAGTGGCCCGGGCGGCGCGGTGCGGCCTGTGCCTTCGCCAGACGGAAAATATCTGGCCTTTGTCAGACGCCTGCGCAACCAGTCAACCTTATTCCTGAAAGACCTGCAAACTGGTGTAGAGCGCGCAGCATGGCCGGAACTGGACCGTGACATGCAGGAAACCTGGGCAATACACGGCGTGTACCCGGCTTTTGCCTGGATGCCAGGCAGCAAAGAAATCGTGGTGTGGGCCAAAGGTAAGATCTGGCGGCTTGATCCGTTCTCAGGCAAGGCCAGCGAGATTGCGTTTCATGTCAAGGACACGCGCGATGTGCATCCGGCTTTACGCTTTGCACATGAAGTCGCGCCGGATCAGTTCGATGTTCATCAGTTACGCTGGGTGAATGTGGCACCGCAAGGTGATCGCGTCGTGTACTCGGCGCTCGGCCATTTGTATGTGCGTGCTTTACCAGATGGCACTCCACATCGCTTGACGAAACAAAACGATCATTTCGAAAATTTTCCACGATTTTCGCGTGATGGCAGACAAGTCGTGTTCACGACCTGGAGCGATGAGAAATTAGGCAGCGTGCGCGTTCTGGATATGGCGTCGGGCAAGGAAACCGTGCTCAGCAAAGAGCCAGGAAAATACACGCAAGTTGCTATTTCGCCGGACGGTCAGCAGGTCGCTTTTGTCAAAGCCAAAGGCGGTTATCTGACGACGCCGTGGTATGGCATGGAGACAGGCGTTTTCATCGTCAAGGCCGACGGCACGTCTGCACCGCGTCTATTGACAGACGAGGGCAGTGCGCCGCAGTTCGGTAAAGATCCGGACGCGCTGTACGTGAGTCGCACCAAATACACCAGCGAAGTCGACTGGACGACATCACTGGTGCGCATTCCGCTGGACGGTAAGCCTGAGCAGGCAGTGGCGAAAAGCGAATTCGCCGGCGAGTTTGCACTCTCGCCAGACGGTGCTTGGCTGGCCTTCGGCGAACGGTTTCATGCCTATGTAACACCGTTGCCATTGGCAGGTAAGCCGATCACGATAGGGCAGAAAATGGATGCGCTGCCGGTCAGACAATTGGATGTGAATGCAGGCCAATATCTGCATTGGTCGGGTGATAGCAAGAAAATTTATTTTGCGTTGGGCGATGAATTATTCAGCCGCGATTTGAAAGACGCATTCAGCTTTGTGCCTGGCGCGGCGAAGGCATTGCCAAAGTTCAGCGAAAATGGCGTAAAGATAGGATTTAGCCAGAAAGCCGATAAGCCGCACGGCGCGATCGTTATTTCAGGTGCAAAAATTGCGACAATGCGCGGCGATGAAGTGATCGAAGATGGCCGCATCGTGATTCAGGACAACCGCATTACGCAAATCGGCAAGGCTGCTGACATTGCGATTCCGTCTGGTGCGACGCAGATCGATGCAAAAGGCAAGACGATCTTGCCTGGCATCGTCGATGTGCACTGGCATGGCGGCATGGGGGAGAGCGGCATTATTCCGCAACAGAGCTGGATTGATTATGCGTCACTGGCGTTTGGTGTGACGACCTTGCATGATCCGTCCAACGATACCAATGAAATTTTCAGTCACAGCGAAATGCAGCGCGCCGGTGAGGTGGTCGCACCGCGTATCTTCTCAACCGGCACGATACTGTATGGCGCCAAAGGAAACTTCAGTGCCGTGGTGAATAATCTCGACGACGCGTTGACGCATTTGAAACGTCTGAAAGCAGCCGGTGCGATTTCAGTGAAAAGCTATAACCAGCCGCGCCGCGACCAGCGTCAGCAAATTCTCGAAGCCGCACGCGAAACCGGCATGATGGTAGTGCCGGAAGGCGGTTCGCTGTTTGAACACAATATGACCATGGTGATCGACGGGCATACTGGCGTTGAGCACGCGCTGCCAGTCGCCAGAATTTATGACGACGTGACGCAATTGTGGTCGCAGACGCAGGTCGGCTATACGCCAACGCTGGGCGTTGCCTATGGAGGCCTGGATGGTGAACATTATTGGTACGCGCACACGGATGTCTGGAAGCATCCGCTGTTGTCCAAATACGTACCGCGTTCCATTCTGGTGCCGCGCAGCGTGCGACGCGAGATCGCGCCGGAAGAAGATTACAACGTCTTCCGCGCAGCCGAGATGGCAACCAAACTGCAAAACGCTGGCGTGCCGGTCAATCTGGGGGCACATGGTCAGCGCGAAGGGCTTGCTGCACATTGGGAATTGTGGTCGCTGGTGCGCGGTGGCATGACACCGATGCAAGCGCTACACAGTGCCACCATCAACGGTGCCCGCTATCTGGGTCTGGACAAGGATATCGGTTCACTGGAGCCGGGCAAGCTCGCTGATCTGATGATCATTGATGGCGATGTGCTCAACGATATCCGGAAATCCGATCGTGTCACGCAAGTCATGCTGAACGGTCGCCTGTACGATACCGCCAGCATGAATGAAATCGGCAAAACGCCGAAGGCGCGCCATCCATTTTTCTTTGAAGGCATGCACGGTAACACGATGCCAGTCAGTGCTGGTGCATATACGCATGGTGGCGATTGATGAATTATTGCTGATCTCCGATTGCACGATCGGATTTTAATCATTGCAATGTGAACTCACCGGGAATGTTACGGTGAGTTTTTTCATAGGAGAACGCCTGAGTAAAATTTACCGTGCTGCCGGAATGGTTTTTAGTACGTCATCCAAGGCTATCTGGCCATTTTTATCGTGTGGAAATTCGCCGATCGCGGTGCCATTCAGGCTTTGAAAGCGTGCAGCGCTGAAGAATTGACGACCATCGATTTCTTTGAGCATCGACCAGTGCACATTTTTTCCATTGATTTGAAATAATGCATTTCGGGTGGAAAGTGGATAGGACGGTCTGCACCATTCCCCGGTTCGCTTGCTGAGTTTAAGGATAGTGTCGGCGACTTTCCCGGTCAGAACGTGATCAACGTGCAGTGTCGCTGTTTCGCAGCCGCAATCGTTAGAGATGGTCAGCAACGTGGAACCATCAGGATTTTTTTGCGCGCCATTTAACTCGGGGCACTGCGCACTGCCCGCTGGCAATAACAAAATTGCGTCGACGTTACCGATCAATAGTATTTCTTCCGAGTGGGCACTGCCACTGAAAGTGACGAGCAGGAAAGTCAGGATAGTAGCGACGAGTGATGTATGCATAGAATGACTGGGAGCAGGGGGGGCATTAGGCGATGAGTGGGGCTGTGTTGTGAATGGGGAAATGCTTGCTTAGTGCAAACAATTAATTTTACCTTAATATTCATTGCCTTTTTTGGTAGATATTTTGAAATTACATGAGGTGTATAAAGGCAGTTATTTTGTTTTGAAATACGGGTTGCAGGCTGTCGACTTCATGCCAGTTGATGGAAATATCAGTATTAAATATGTTCATTGATCGTTGATAATTGGCGGATATTTTGTGATGCCTGTGTGTGCTGCGATTTTTCCGGTCCAAAGATGGTTTGTCGAACAAGACCATCATGCACTTCGGCACAACAGATACAGTTGAGCCCCAGTAAAAACACCATGTGTATCCTGTTTTGTGATGCGAGTGTGTCAAAATGTCGCTTTATCGCATTCGCCCGGTTATTGATGCAATGGCATGGCGAATGTCGCATTTTTTAATAACTATCCGGAGTCCACCATGTTTCAGCACGTCGAAGCCTATCCTGGCGATCCTATTCTGTCTTTGAATGAAGCGTTCGGCAAAGATCCGCGCACGAACAAGATCAATCTGTCTATTGGGATTTATTTCGACGATAACGGCAAAATCCCAATGTTGCCATCGGTACGTGCCGCTGAACAAAAGGTTGTCGCTGAAGCGGGCGCACGTCCTTATCTGCCAATGGAAGGTGCCGCGAATTTCCGTGCAGCGGTTCAGCAATTGTTGTTTGGCGCCGATAGTGCTGCGTCCAAAGCGGGTCGCGTGGTGACGATCCAGACAGTTGGCTCCAGCGGTGGTTTGAAAGTCGGCGGCGATTTCATCAAACGTTATTTCCCTGAATCGACGATGCTGGTCAGCGACCCAACCTGGGACAATCATCGTGCAGTTTTCGAAGGTTGCGGCATGAAAGTGGCAACGTATCCGTACTACGATGCAGCAACAGGCGGATTGCGTTTTGATGCCATGCTGGAAGCTCTGAAAAATGCAGACAAGAAAAGCATCGTTTTATTGCATGCCTGCTGCCACAACCCGACCGGTGTTGATCTGAGCAAAGCACAATGGCAGCAACTGGTGCCAGTGCTGAAAGAGCGCGAATTGATTCCTTTCCTGGATCTGGCGTATCAGGGGTACGGCGACGGTATTGA
>JAGWUK010000285.1 GCA_028868455.1 Burkholderiales bacterium
TCCTGCGCCGTATAGCCTACAAACGGCACCGGTTTTTTGGGATCGCTGACGTATTCGTCGTACTCACCGGTCTGCGCCGCTGGTGCCTTCCAGTCCAGCGTGCCGTTTTTCCCCAGATACAAGGTGCGTGCCTGTGCCTGTTGCGGCGGCCATTGCGCATACTGCCGCCAGACATTGGTGCCGGTTTCAAACACCGTCGCTTCGGCAAGTGGCGCTTCTGATACGCCTTTCAAATAATGTTCAAAGAAAGGAAAAACAATATGCTGGCGATAGTATTCGCCCGTCTTTGCGTCAAAACTGACGCTGCCCATACTTTTTCCGATCATGCGCCCCCAGGCGCCATGCGACCATGGCCCAATGACGATGCCATTGAAATTGCCACTGTTGTTGCGTTTGATACTGTTATAAGTTGTCAATGGCCCCTGCACATCTTCAGCGTCGTACCAGCCACCCACGGTCAGCACTGCAGCATGAATATTTTTTAAATGCGCAGCAATATTCCTGGACTTCCAGAACTCGTCATAGCTGGAATGGGCAATGGTCGGCATCAGCAATTCGCGTTGCTTGTCGCTGAGCTGTGCCGTGATGTTTTTCAGCGTCAGGTACTTCAAGAAAAATTCGTAACCATCCGACGTACCGTAGTCAAATTCTTCCCATTTTTTGGGCAAGGTCGTCGGATTTTTTTCAGTCGTAAAACTCGCATAAAAGCCGAAATTGGCCGCCAGCATAAACGCGCCGCCATGATAAGAATCGTCCCCCATAAACAAATCGGTCACTGGCGCCTGTGGTGACGCAGCTTTGATTGCGGGATGCGAATCGATAATGCTGGCCGATGTATAAAATCCCGGATAAGAAATTCCCCAGATACCAACCTTGCCATTGTTATTCGGCACATTTTTCAGGAGCCATTCAACCGTGTCGTACATGTCCTGGCTTTCCACGCCTTCGCCGGGTTGCCGGTCTTTTTTGACATGTGGCGTCATTTCCTGCCAGACACCTTCCGACATATACCGTCCGCGTACGTCCTGATTTACAAAAATATAGCCAGCGTTTTCAAAGTCCTTGGACGGTCCCAGCGCCGGCGGATAAAAATCGACGCCATAACGCATTTGTTCGCCATCATGGACGCCCGCGCCATACGGCGTCCTGTTCATCAAGAATGGATACGATTTCGACGTATCTTTTGGCACATAGACAACGGTAAACAAGCGCACGCCATCACGCATAGGAATGCGAAATTCATATTTGGTGTAGCGTTCTTTCACAGAAATTTTGGCCGTTTCCGCTGCCGCAGGTTCTGCAGCCTGCGCGAGCATTGATGAGCCCGTGGCGAATAAAGCCAATGAACATAGAACCACACATTGCTTACTAAAAAGGCGCATCATCTCTCTCATTATTATTCAATCCATTAAAATTTTTCTGTTCCGGAAAAACCGGTCCATGTTGACGCCATGCTGAACTTTATCAACATGAGCCCACTCCAATCTTTCAAAATAAAAGTATGGCTCAAGCAAATACCCGTCAATGCGGTCAACGGAATAAGTAACTGAGTGTAATTTGCGCTTAAAGTTTCTTTTTGTTCGCATTAAACTGCATAAGGACGCATGCAACATGGCTACAGCGAGACATAACGTCAGTTGAAGAGTTGTGACAGCAGCCATACCGTCGCTGCGGTAATTTTACAAATGCCCCCCCTGAACCGAAGTGTGCCAAATGGTCATGATCATGAAAAATCTTAAAGCGCTTATTCTGGCGATGTTGCTCATGCCAGTTTCCTATTCGGCCTTTGCCGCCCATCCGCATTTCCACGGTCACGGTCACGGTCCACGTGTCAGTTTTGGTTTATATGTTAACCCTTTCCCGGTGTATTACGGTCGTGGCTACTACCGTTCATACTACGACCCCTACCCTTATAACTACGGACCGGAAGTCATCGTCGCACCGCCCGTCACTATTGCGCCACCGGTCTATATTCCTGCACCGACCGTGATTTATGAAACCGTGCCAGAAACCGCAGTGCCATCCAATAATGATTGGCTATATTGCAACAACCCCGACGGCTTTTACCCCGCAATTAAATCCTGCCCGGGCGGATGGCAGCATGTGCCTGCACAACCATCCGGAAACCGATAGCGAGCATAGTCAACGACGCCGCACAATCATGCTTGTCGCATGAATATGCAAAAAGGGCGCAACACATTGCGCCCTTTTTATTTACCCCAGCAATTCTATTTGGCCAGTACCTGACGAATTTTTGCTGCCAGCTCTTCCGCTACAAACTTCGCGACATATCCATCCGCGCCGACAGTTTTGATGTGTTCCTCGTTAGTCGATCCAGACAGGGATGAGTGAATCACTACTGGCAACAATTTAAACCGCTCGTCACGCTTGATCTTGCGTGTCAACGAAAAACCATCCATTTCCGGCATTTCCAGATCCGTCAATACCATGGCAACCTTGTCGTAGATTGTGCGGCCTTCGCCCTGAGCGGCAGTGGCCAACGATTGCAGCTTCTCCCATGCCTCTTTGCCGGTTTTCGTCATGATATACGGTGCCCCCATTGCTTCCAGCGCCTGCTCAATCAGGCTACGAGCGACCGCTGAATCATCGGCAGCAATGATGACCGCACCGTCCTTCATTTTCAACTTATCGCCGATGGTTTCAGGATCGACGTCTTTGCTATCCGATGGCGTAATCTGACGCAAGATCTGCTCGACATCCAATACCTGCGCGAGACGGGTATTTTCGGTATCGCCGTCGAGCCGGGCAATGCTGGTTACCATGCCGCCGACAGCACTGTTTTCAGCGGACAAAACCTGATTCCAGTCCAGGCGCACGATTTCTTCCACGGACTCCACCGCAAAGCCCTGGGTGGTACGCGCGTATTCGGTGACCAGCATGATATTCAGACCGGTCTTAGGCGTACAGCCAACCACGGCTGGCAAATCAATCACGGGGATAATCTGTCCGCGCAAATTGACCACACCCAGCATGTGCGGCAAAGCACCTGCCACTGCGGTAATCGTCGGCATAGCGACAATTTCACGCACCTTGAAAACGTTAATACCAAACAGTTCCGAGCGATCCCCGCTGGCGTCGCCTCCCAGTCGGAACAGCAATAATTCAAATTTATTGGAACCAGTGAGATTGGTACGTTCATCAACTTCTTGCTGTACTGAACTCATGTTTGCCATCCCCGAAAGTTAAAGAATTGAACGATTATCATCCTAACGATTGCCCCGTACTTCTATTTTATGATGCGATAACATGGAGTGTACGCTTTACCCGGCAATTTCATGCGATTTTGTGCCACAAATGACGCAAGCAAGGTATCCATAGACTCCATAATTGCGGCGTCGCCGTGAATTTCAAAATGGCCGTGCTTTTCAATGGCACGGATACCCTGATCCTTGACGTTGCCAGCGACCACACCGGAAAAAGCCCTGCGCAAATTGGCGGCCAATAAATGCCGCGCCTGGTTTTTATGCAAAGCAAGGTTACGCATATTCTGATGCGTAGGCGCGAACGGTTTCTGAAACTCGGTATCGATTTTCAGGAGCCAGTTGAAATAATAGGCATCCCCTTTTTCCTTGCGGAATTCGCGCACGCGCTTGATGCCATTCTGAACCTCTTGCGCCACTCTGGCGGGATCATTGACAATAATCTGGTAATGCTGCTGCGCTTCCGGCCCCAGGGTATCGGCGATAAAACGGTCGATCTGGCGGAAGTAATCCGCAGCGCTTTCGGGCCCGGTAAAAATTAAAGGGAAAGGCAAATTGGCATTATCCGGATGCAATAATATCCCCAGCAAATACAGGATTTCCTCCGCTGTTCCAGCGCCTCCCGGAAACACCACAACTGCATGACCGATGCGTACGAAAGCCTCCAGGCGTTTTTCTATATCCGGCAAAATGACCAGATCATTGACGATCGGGTTCGGCGCTTCGGCAGCAATAATGCCTGGTTCCGTGATGCCAAGATAACGACCTTTACTCACCCGCTGCTTGGCATGTCCTATCGCTGCGCCTTTCATCGGGCCTTTCATTGCGCCGGGACCGCATCCGGTACAGATATCCATACCGCGCAGACCGAGGTGGTAACCGACTTGCTTGGTATAGTCGTATTCATTGCCGGAGATGGAATGCCCGCCCCAGCAAACAACCATGTTGGGATTTACCTGCGGTCGCAACAGGTTCGCATTGCGCAAAACATGAAACACGGCGTCGCTGACGCCTTCGGTTGTGTTCAGATCGAACTTGTTTCCATCTGCAAATTCGGCATTGATAAAGATAATGTCGCGCAGTACGGCAAATAAATGTTCCTGAATGCCTTTAATCATTACGCCATCGACAAAGGCACTGGCGGGAGCACCTTTGACATCAAGTTTGATACCGCGCTCACGCTGTATGATGCTGACTTCGAAGCTCTTATAACGCTCCAGCAATTCCTTGCCATCATCCAGTCCGCTCCCACAGTTCAATACCGCCAAAGCGCAACTGCGAAACACCTGATACAAGCCACCGTGCGAGTTATCCAATAATTTATTCACTTCCGCCTTGGACAAAACTTCCATCCGTCCTTCAGGGGAAATTTGTGTGTCGATGACTTCATACTTCATGCTACGTAACCTCTCCATGTCGCAGACCAACAGTTTTCAGCAGAGCTGACGCAAATTTGTTTCGGCCATGTAGACCAACGACGGCAGCACAGAAAACCGACAAGATGTCATTGCACCGCCGCACAGCTTTGCGTAAGCCCTATTCAGATGAAACATTTCCTAAAACCCATTATGCATGGAATTCCCGATTTTTCTACTGCTGCAACCAACAATTTTCCAAGTCAAATGAAAACATATGTCATACCACCCGGCACCATGCGCAAGCTGATGTAGAAATTAATTTACGTCCTGCGGTTGTATAAGCAGGCGATGCCGTGTAGAATTCGCCTCCTTCAGACGCGGGGTGGAGCAGTCTGGCAGCTCGTCGGGCTCATAACCCGAAGGTCGTAGGTTCAAATCCTGCCCCCGCAACCAAAT
>JAGWUK010000286.1 GCA_028868455.1 Burkholderiales bacterium
ATGGTCAGAAAAGTATTCAGAGGTGTTGTCATGTTCGGGTACCGGTAATTGCCCAGGCTCAGGTGAGCAGATTTTCTAAAGTGCGGCGATAAATGTTTTTGAGCGGATCAATGAAGCGCAATTCAATATGTTCATCGATTTTGTGAATGCTGGCATTGGGCGGGCCGAATTCTACGACCTGTGGGCAGATCTTGGCAATGAAGCGTCCGTCCGACGTGCCGCCTGTGGTTGACAACTCGGTTTCGATGCCGGTCTCTGCACGAATCGCATCGCCAAGCGCATCGCTCAAGGTGCCTTTGGGCGTCAGGAAAGGATGGCCGCCTATCGTCCATTTCAATTCATAATCGAAATCATATTTGTCGAGAATCGCATGCACACGCTGCTGCAAGCCTTCAGCCGTGCTGGCTGTCGAAAAACGGAAATTGAAATCAATCACGGCTTCGCCAGGGATGATATTCGAGGCGCCGGTGCCTGCATGGATATTCGACATTTGCCACGATGTCGGCAAATAGTATTCATTGCCTTCGTCCCAGACTTCGGCAACCAGTTCTGCCAATGCAGGCGCTGCCAGGTGGATCGGGTTTTTGGCCAGATGTGGGTAGGCGATATGCCCTTGCACGCCTTTGACGATGAGTTTGCCGGACATGGTGCCACGACGGCCATTCTTGATCATGTCGCCAAGCTGATCAACCGAAGTCGGCTCGCCAACGATGCAATAGTCTAGCTGTTCGCCGCGCGCCTTGAGCTGTTCGCAGACGACCACGGTGCCATCGGTGGCAGGGCCTTCTTCATCACTGGTGATCAGAAAACCGATTGAGCCGTTATGGTCAGGATGGGCGGCGATGAATTCTTCGGTTGCCACGACAAACGCAGCGATCGAGGTTTTCATATCGGCAGCACCGCGGCCAAATAATTTGCCGTCGCGATGGGTAGGGCTGAAGGGAGCCGATTGCCATTGACTGACCGGCCCGGTGGGCACCACGTCAGTATGGCCGGCAAAGACCAGCAAAGGTTGCGCGCTGCCGCGTCTGGCCCACAGATTGGTGACATCGCCGGATTGTATCGTTTCGCATCTGAAACCCAGTGGTTCCAGCAAAGCGATCAGTGTGTTTTGACAGCCTTTGTCTTCTGGCGTGACGGAGTCGAGCGCGATGAGTTGTTCGGTCAGCGCGAGAGTTTTGCTATTCATTGTTGTCCGAAAATGGATTGGTATTGGTCGGCACTAAATCCTACGCCCTGATGCTGCGGCTTGCCGTCGACGAGGATTTGCAGGACGGGACGTTTGATGACCGACGGATTGGCGATCATCAGGGCGATGGCTTGCTGCGGTTCGGCAGCGGCTGCCTTTTGCTCATCGGAGAGCGCGCGCCAGGTCGTGCCTTTGCGATTAATCAGTACATCCAGGCCGATATCCGCCAACCAGGTCTGCACGGTTTGTTCGTCCAGACCATTTTTTTTAAAATCGTGAAATTGAAATGCGATGCCCTTGTCCTGCAACCAGGTGCGGGCTTTTTTTACGGTATCGCAATTCGGTATGCCATAAAGCGTAATGCTGTGCGTCATTGTTATATGTTCAGGGTAAATTCGGTAAAGGACGCTTCTTCTTTGGTTTCCGGTTCTGGCTCCGGCTCCGGCGCTGCAAGCGAGGATGCTTCATTGTTCAACAGCCACAACAGGTTATTGGCAGAATCGGAATTGGCCAGACCTTCTTCCTGACTGATCAGGCCGGACTTGATCAGATGGAACAACGCACGCTCAAAGGTTTGCGAACCGGGCGACAAACTTTTTTCGATGGCTTCCTTGATCTGGAAAATATCGCCTTGCTCAATCAACTCCGCGACATAGCGCGTATTGAGCATGATTTCGACGGCAGGACAACGTCCGCCATCGACGGCGCGTATCAGGCGTTGCGAAATAATGGCACGGATCGATGACGACAGATCCAGCAACAGGGCATTGCGGTTTTCCATCGGGAAGAAACTGATAATACGGTTTAGCGCCTGATAACTATTATTGGCATGCAGGGTCGCCAGCACCAGATGCCCGGATTGCGCATAGGCGATCGCCGCCATCATGGTTTCCAGGTCGCGGATCTCACCGATCAGAATGCAGTCTGGCGCCTGACGCAGGGAATTCTTCAGGGCGGTTTTCAGGCTTTCTGAGTCGCTGCCGATTTCCCTTTGGTTGACGATGGATTTTTTACTGCGAAACAGATATTCAATCGGGTCTTCCAGTGTCAGGATATGACCAGTCTTGATGTCATTGCGATGATCCAGCATCGACGCAATCGTTGTTGATTTACCTGAGCCGGTGGCGCCGACGACCAGAATCAGTCCGCGTTTTTCCATGATCAGATCAGACAGGATCGGTGGCAGATTCAGCGTGCCAAGTTTTGGAATATCGCCGGGAACGAAACGGAACACGGCCGAGATTGTGCCGCGCTGGCGAAATGCCGACAAACGGAAACGTCCAATGCCGGGCGCACCGATACCGATATTCAGTTCATTTTCACTTTCCAGTTGCGCCATGTGTTCTGGCGACACCACCTCGCTCAGCAAAGACAAGATATTGGTCTGGTCCATCTTTTGTTGATTGATGGGGAGCAGGTTTCCATTGATTTTCAGATGAACCGGCGAGTTCATCGCAAAAAACATGTCGGAAGCATGTTTGTCCTTCATCAGCTGGAATAAACGATCCATCGCTGCCATGGTAGTTTCCTATCTTCTGCTTGAGTGAGGTGTGGTGATGACGCGTTTAATATGCCGACAGCGATTAAGCGCCGCGCAGCAATTCGTTAATACTGGTTTTCGAACGTGTCTGGGCATCGACGCGTTTGACGATGACGGCACAATACAAGCTGTATTTGCCATCGGCAGATGGCAGATTGCCTGAAACCACGACAGAACCGGCCGGAACGCGACCATAGCTGACTTCACCGGTAGCGCGATCGTAAATTTTAGTGGACTGACCGATGTAGACGCCCATGGAAATCACGGAGTTTTCTTCGACGATCACGCCTTCGACGATTTCTGAACGGGCACCGATGAAGCAATTGTCTTCAATGATGGTCGGGTTGGCTTGCATCGGTTCCAATACGCCGCCGATACCGACGCCACCGGACAAGTGCACATTTTTGCCGATCTGCGCACATGAGCCGACGGTCGCCCAGGTATCCACCATCGCGCCTTCATCGACATACGCACCGATGTTGACATAGGACGGCATCAGTACGACGTTTTTGGCGATAAAGCTGCCGCGACGGGCAACCGCTGGCGGCACCACGCGGAAGCCGCCTTTGGCGAAATCTTCCGCCGTGTAATTGGCAAACTTGGTCGGTACTTTATCGAAAAACTGCATATGTTCGCCAGAAGGCATGCAGATATTGTCTTCCAGGCGGAAAGACAGTAGCACAGCCTTTTTGATCCATTGATTGACATGCCATGCACCATCTTGCTTTTGCGCGACGCGCAGACTGCCGGCATCCAGTTCAGCCAGAACGTGGGCAACGGCTTCGCGGATTTCTGCTGGCGCGGATTTAGGCGAGAAATTGGCACGGTCTTCCCATGCCTGGTCGATGATTTGCTGTAATTGTTGAGTCATTTTGTCTATTCTCAATGGAAAGGGTGAAGCGAAATTCTTTGTTGCGGTTGGTATCCGGCGCGGCTGTGCAGGCAAAGTGCTAAGTGCTAAATGGTTGGCCTTCAAATTTATTTAGCCGGCAGTCAGTTTTTTGCAAAATGCCGCTATGCGTTGTGCTGCTTCCATGCATTCATCCACTTCGGCGACCAGGGCCATGCGAATGCGGTTTTGTCCAGGATTGATGCCGTGGGCGTCACGTGCCAGATAGCTGCCCGGTAAAACTGTCACATTATATTCTTGGTAAAGTCGCTTCGCGAATTCCGTATCGGAAATCGCGCAATCGCGATCGACCCTTGCCCACAGATAAAATGCGGCGTCGGGCAGACTGACATCCAGCACTTTGCTAAGCACAGGTGTGACTTGTGCAAACTTGGCAATGTATTTATCGCGATTTTCCTGTACATGGGTTTCGTCCGCCCAGGCGAGCGCCGATGCGGCCTGGATGCTGGGACTCATGGCACTGCCATGATAGGTGCGGTACAGCAGGAATTTTTTAATGATTTCTGCATCGCCGGCAACGAAACCTGAGCGCATTCCAGGGACATTCGAGCGTTTCGATAAACTCGACAGCGTAATCAGGCGGGAATAATCGCGGCCCAACAGGCGTGCCGCCTGCAGGCTACCTAACGGAGCCTCTGCTTTGAAGTAAATTTCCGAATAGCATTCATCAGCAGCGATCACGAACTGATAACGGTCAGATAACTCAAATAACTCTTTCCAGTCTTCCAGCGTCAACACGGCACCAGTCGGGTTGCCAGGTGAGCAAATGTACAGCAACTGTACGCGCTGCCAGACATGCTCCGGGATACTTTTGTAATCGGGCGCGAAGTTTCTGGCCGGATCTGCATTGGCGAAATACGGTTCTGCTCCTGCCAGATACGCCGCACCTTCATAAATTTGGTAAAACGGATTGGGACACAACACCAGTGGCGCGCCGTCCAGGCAAGCGCTGGTATCAATCACCGTCTGCGCCAGCGCAAACAAGGCTTCACGCGAACCATTGACCGGTAACACTTGTGTAGCAGCATCTGGTGCCAGAATATCGTAACGCTGTGCCAGCCATGTCGAAATTGCCGTGCGCAAGGTTTCCGATCCTGCTGTTACCGGGTAACTGGCCAGTCCATCCAGATTGGCGCAAATAGCATCTTTGATGAACTGCGGCGTCGGATGCTTGGGTTCGCCTATGCCCAGACTAATGGCCTTGTAGGCCGGATTGGGCGTTACATCGGCGAATAGTCGTTTGAGTTTCTCAAATGGATACGGTTGAAGCTTGGCAAGAAAGGGATTGAAAGTCATTTTTTTCGCAGCAACTTGGGGTTGCTATGGATTGATTGCATGTTAGTTGAGCGGCCAGCCGTAACAATAGTTGCTTTTCTGATTTTGCGGTCAAGCCT
>JAGWUK010000287.1 GCA_028868455.1 Burkholderiales bacterium
CGCAGTAGGACTAATCCAGAATAGCTCACCATTCGCGTCGTCAGCCAGCCTTAGTAAATTTTTATAGCGCTGTACAGTACCATCGCTGTCGTCAATCTGACTTTGCCATACGCTCCAGACTAATTGAGATTCATCGGATAGTAAGTTTTGCGCTGGTGGCGGCAACTGCGCCAACGCTGCCTTCCAGTCTTTCTCCATTGCAGACTTGTCCTGTCCAACTGAAGGCAGCAGCGCCTGCGTCAACTCGTCAGACAATGCCAATAAAGTTTGCGCAAGAGGAAGCAAGTCAGCATTGCGCCGTGCGGTAAACAGTTTCTTCAACCACGCATGCTGCCTTAACTCAGCATACAATCCCATCAGACGTTCACTGCTGCTGGCGACAGATGGCATGGCCGCATCCGGCAATTGCATTTGGAGCAAAGCGAATAAAGTATGTATGCGGGGGGGAATGAAGTTTTCATCCAGTTCTGCTGCAATAGCTTTTAAAAACAATTGTGCATGGACGAAAGTAGGAACAATGACCTGTACATCAGAATAGTCACGTTCAGACTGTCCACGTAACGCATTGCTTTTCGCCAGCTTTAAAAACTTTAAAGCGGCAAAATGCCAGAATTCTGACGAAGCAGGAATACGTTCGGCTTGGCGTAACATGGGCAGGAAAGTTTTTGCAGGACAGCAAAACATTCTATTCGACTGCGCAGAGAAATAGTTTGCAAGCGTCACACTTTTTTTGAAAATAGGTTATTATTTGCCGCATAGCTAACCACGCCTGACTCTTCGTTGGCATTGATCGGGTTTACGCAATCCAATATCATTGAATTTGTGTGAACCGGCCCCAGATTCATAACCGAATGCGGCACATTTCGATTCTGCGGCCAGCATTTCGTGGCGCTGTACCCCTTAATTACTCCCTCACGATGAGGATTCCATGAGCGAAAATATCAAATATGTAAGCGACGCTTCATTTGAAGCCGACGTATTAAAATCCGACAAACCTGTTCTGGTCGATTTCTGGGCCGAATGGTGCGGCCCATGCAAAATGATCGCCCCTATTCTGGAAGAAGTTGCCAAAGAATACGATGGCAAAATTGTCGTTGCAAAAATGGATGTGGATGCCAACCAGGCCGTTCCTGCCAAATTTGGTATTCGTGGTATTCCAACCCTGATTCTGTTCAAGAACGGTGCAGCGGCAGCGCAAAAAGTCGGCGCGCTGGCAAAAGGTCAATTGACCTCTTTCATTGACAGCAATATTTAAGGTATCATCAACGAACTGATTTAAATGCCAAAATGGGCAGACCGCCTCTGGCTGGTACCTGCAATTGGATCAGTTAAATCAGTTCGTGAATATTTTACAAAATTTATCTGACAATTTGGTCTAGACTTACCATAATCTCTACCCTGATTATCCTGTAGTTCCTCCGTTCACTCCCCCACCTCATTTTCCCATCCCGGGACACTCACCATGCATCTATCTGAATTAAAAGCCTTGCACGTATCCGCCTTGTTGGAAATGGCGATAGGACTGGACATCGACAATGCTGCGCGTATGCGTAAGCAAGAGCTGATGTTTGCAATCCTCAAAAAACGTGCGAAAGCGGGCGAACAAATTTTCGGCGACGGCGCCCTCGAAGTGTTGCCTGACGGCTTCGGCTTCCTGCGTTCGCCAGATGCCAGCTATATGGCATCGACCGACGATATTTATATCTCGCCTTCGCAAATTCGCCGTTTCAATCTGCATACTGGCGATTCTATTGAAGGTGAAGTGCGTACGCCCAAAGATGGCGAGCGTTATTTTGCATTGGTGAAGGTAGATAAAGTTAACGGTGAATCACCAGAAGCATCGAAACACCGCATTCTGTTTGAAAACTTAACGCCGCTGCACCCGAATAAAGTGTTAACGCTGGAACGCGAAATGCGCGGCGAAGAAAACACCACCGGTCGTATCATCGATATGATCGCCCCAATTGGCCGCGGTCAGCGCGGCTTGCTGGTAGCATCACCCAAATCCGGTAAGTCCGTGATGTTGCAACATGTTGCTCACGCAATCACCACCAATCATCCAGACGTCACGCTGATCGTTTTGCTGATTGATGAACGTCCTGAAGAAGTGACTGAAATGCAGCGTTCCGTGCGAGGTGAAGTGGTTGCATCGACGTTCGACGAACCGGCTACGCGCCACGTACAAGTCGCTGAAATGGTGCTGGAAAAAGCCAAGCGTTTGGTCGAAATGAAAAAAGACGTGGTGATTCTGCTCGACTCCATCACACGTCTGGCACGCGCCTACAACACCGTCATCCCTGCTTCGGGCAAAGTATTGACCGGTGGTGTCGATGCGAACGCCTTGCAACGTCCTAAGCGCTTCTTCGGTGCGGCGCGTAATGTCGAGGAAGGTGGCTCGCTGACCATCATTGCGACGGCGCTGATCGAAACCGGCAGCCGCATGGATGATGTGATCTATGAAGAATTCAAAGGCACCGGCAATATGGAAGTTCACCTCGAACGCCGCCTGGCTGAAAAACGCGTCTATCCGGCAATTAATCTGAACAAATCCGGGACCCGTCGTGAAGAATTGCTGATCAAGCCCGATCAGTTGCAAAAAATCTGGATCTTGCGCAAATTGTTGTACTCGATGGACGAAATCGAGGCAATGGAATTCATTCTAGACAAAATGAAGGCAACCAAGAACAACGCTGAATTTTTTGAAATGATGCGTAGAGGTGGCTAAAAAAATGCGGGAATTTTTCCCGCATTTTTTTGTCTGACGATCTGAGCGCCATTCAAAATACTTTATCTGGCGTGAATGGCGAAGATGAAATCGCTTCTGTAAGTGGATTTGAAACAAAAAATAGCCGAAACCCGTTCAGGGTTCCGGCTATTTATTTGCTTTACGCTTTATGCGCAAACAATGTGATCGCGCAGTGCGACCTTATTTGGCAGCGAGGGTATTGGGTAGTACCCAACCACCGCCAACCGCCTTATACAAACTGACGACAGACGATAAACGTGCACGCTGACTATCAATCAGTGTGGACTCAGCCTGCATCAAATCACGTTGCGCTCCGAGCACTTCAAGATAGCTGCTGTAACCATTTTTGTACCGCAGGTCAGCAAGCCGCAATGAATCTCTCAGCGCCGCAACGCGGCGTTCACCAGCAACGTAAATCTGTTCATTGGTCACACTATTATTCAAAGCATCATGCACATCGCGAAATGCACCTTGAACAGTTTGAACGTATTGCGCCAACGCCTGGTTTTTACGCGCTTCAGCACCTGAAACCAGCGCGCCAATCGCTCCTGCGCGGAAAATTGGCTGCGCCAAACTGGCACCAAGATTCCACAACAAGGACGAGGGATTAATCAGATCCTGAAATACCTTAGATTCGTATCCAGCACCTGTCGTCAATTTCACGCTAGGAAAATACTGCGATTTTGCCTGGCCGATGTCAGCATTGGCAGCAACCAGATTTTGCTCTGCAGCCAAAATATCCGGACGACGATTCAATAAATCCGACGGTAAATCGGCGGGCATTCCTACTTGTTTATACAGGGCATCAATGCTCAGACCACGTGCGATGACGGGCTTGACGACTGCATCAGGCGCACGCCCCAACAACACAGCGAGCGCTGACTCGGTATTTGCCAGCGCCTGCCTGGACTGCGCTGAACTAATTTCGGCTGCTGCCACTTCGGATTCAGCTACATGCAAATCCAGCTCGCCGATTGCGCCAGCGGCACGGCGCTTTTGCTGGAGACGTAAATTTTCCTGCCGCGTCTTCAAAGTTGACTCAGTCAAAGCCACTTGTGCATCGTAGGCACGCAGGCTGAAATAAGTTTGCGCGATGTTGGCGTACAAGCTGCTCTGCACCAGGCCACGATTGGCTTCCTGTGATAACAAGCGCGCGCGGGCTGCTTCATCGGCGCGCGCCAGTTTTCCCCAAAAATCCACTTCATATGAAGCACTCAGGCCAACTTGAAAATCTTTGCCGACGGGATTGGCACCGGCTCCCAGTTTTCCGGCATTTTCACTGGTGCGGGTTTTGGTCCCGCTGAGCGTACCGTCGACCGTCGGGTAGCGATTGGAATGGGCGCCAACCGCCGTTGCTCTGGCCTCTTCAATGCGTGCCGCAGCCAGCACCAGGTCCTGATTGTGCTGTGCAGCTTCATCCAGCAAACTGTTCAACACCGGATCCTGAATATTTTTCCACCAGTTCTGAAAATCACCGTTTTGACTGGTTTTCCCCTGCAAACCCGAAACATCCAGTTTTTCCGGCACCTTGAGTGTCGGGCGCTGGTAGTCAGGACCGACCGAAGCACAGCCAGCCAGCACCAGACTGGCGGCCAGGATTGTTAAAGCTAAATTTGATCTAGACATTTTTCTTATTCCTTCTCAACCACAACCGGTGCGTTATGCAGGATGTGAACCGGATGATCGAAGTCCTGTTCCGTCGTTTTCAATCGTTTGTCATTGATCAGCTTAAAGAACAATGGCACGAAGAAAATCGCCAGGAAAGTCGCACCCAACATGCCGCCCAATACGCCAGTGCCAAGTGACTGCCGTGCAGCTGCACCGGCACCGTGGGAAAATGCCAACGGCACAACGCCCAGAATAAATGCCAGCGAAGTCATCAGAATCGGACGGAAACGCAAGCGCGCCGCTTCAACCACCGCTGCCACAGGGGCATAACCTTCATGCACTTTCATCACCGCGAATTCAACAATCAGAATCGCATTTTTGGCAGACAGGCCCAGCAAAGTAACCAGACCGATCTGGAAATACACGTCGTTATTGAAATGGCGCAGATACACGGCCAGCAAGGCGCCGAACATGCCGAAAGGCAATGCCAGCAAGACGGAAAACGGTAACGACCATTTTTCATACTGTGCAGCCAGAATCAGGAAAATCATCAATACACCAGCGCCCAACGCGAGGCCAGAAGCATTGCTGCTGCGTTTTTCCTGGAATGAGGCACCGCCCCAGTCATAACCTACGTCTGCTGGCAATACATTC